>NZ_CP082362.1:7377500-7653710 GCF_020740535.1 Streptomyces profundus | reverse complement strand
AAATTCCCGCGCAAGCGCGGGAATTGCATTCCGCAAGCGGAATGCGAAAAATGTAGCCTATTCGCGCAAGCGCGAATAGGCGGAATCCCGCAAGCGGGATTCCAAAAACGGCTAGCTAGCGGGAGGGGTGGCGGGCGCGGTGGTGATGCATTGTGTGAGGGCTGGGATTCGGGGCCACCACCCCCGGTTGGGGGTGTGCGGGTCGGCGGTGCGGAGGATCATCCGGGGCTAGCGTTGATGAAGTGAAGCTCAGGCTCTGGGGCGCGTCACGGAGAGGGGTCGAGAGAAGCTGTGGGGGCGCAACCCTGGAGCGGGCTGTCACGCGATGGACGCGCATGGGGGTGGGTATGACGGGACGTCATATTAGGGGGTGCACGCGGTTTCGGGGTGATGTACTAGGCTGATGCACTGTGTAGGCTCTGGAGTTAGGCACCACCACCCCTCTCACGATCTGTTCCTCTCACCCTTGCGAGGTGTCTTTCCCGTGGCTATGTCGAGACGTGATCTCCGTAATCATCAGGTCGAGGCTGTTGATGCCATTGTGCGTGGCTTCGATATTCCCCCGGGTGGGATTCCCTCGAATGGTCTTCGTGGGCAGGTCATTTCCGCGTGTGGTACGGGTAAAACTTTTATGGCTGCGTTCGTGGCTCGGGAAATTCTGCCGCGTGGCCGCATTCTGGTGGTGGTGCCGACGTTGGCTTTGCTGTCCCAGACGGTGCGGGAGTGGCACCGTGTCGGGCATGCCGGGCCGGCGGTGGCGGTGTGCTCCCTTGAGGAGGACCCCCAGCTGTGGAATCTGGGGGTGCGGTCGACGACGAATCCGGTGCGGCTGAGCCTGTGGCACGGAAAGGGGCAGGTGGTCATCTTCGCTACCTACGCGTCCCTGCCGGTGTTGGAGGAGGCGTTCGAGGGCGCCTACGGGCAGCAGCTGGCGCCGATGGACCTGGTGGTGGTGGACGAGGCACACCGGACTTCCGGCTCTCTGGGGAAGCGGTGGGCCCGGGTGCACGACCAGGAGGCGATCCCGGCGGCACGGCGGTTGTATCTGACGGCGACGCCGCGGATCTGGCAGGAGCGAGCCCCGCACTGGGAAGTCGAGGAGGGGGTGCGCGACCCGTTGCCGAGGGAGCTGGCCGCGTCGATGGACGATGAGGCGATCTTCGGCCCCGTCTTCTACAAGCTGTCGTTGGCGTCGAGTGTGTCTCGCGGCCTGCTAGCGCGGTACCAGATCATCGTGTTGGAGATCCAAGACCCGGTCGTCACTCCCGAACGGCTGATGGGCGAGGAGCGCCGCAGCGAGGAGGTGCGCGGGCAGCGCCTGGCAGCGTTGCAGGCCGGCCTGCTACGGGCCATGGCAAAGCACAACCTCCAGACCTGTATCACCTTCCATCACCGGACCATGGAGGCGCAGGCGTTCGCCGGGGGCCTGAAGGCAGTCGCTGGGAAGCTCCATGCCGACCAGCCGCAGACCTACCCGGCGCGGATGTGGGCGGACTGGCTGTGTGGGGAACACGAGCCGGAGCATCGCCAGCCGGTGCTGGACGAATTCAGGTCCACCGCGCGGCGGGCAGTGCTTTCCAACTGTCGCGTTTTGGGTGAGGGGGTCGATATTCGGGCGGTGGACAGCGTTGCCCTGATGGACCCGAAGGGCGCGCCGCACGACATTGTCCAGGCCATCGGTCGGGCGTTGCGGCAAAAGCCTGGCGAAGGGAAGTTGGCTTCGTTGGTTGTGCCGGTTTTTCTCCAGCCCGGTGAGGCCCCGGAGGATATGTTTACCTCTAGCTCGTACCGCCCTTTGGTCAAGGTATTGGAGGGGCTGCGGGCGCATGATGAGGAAGCTGTGGAATTGCTGGCTATTCCGCAGGAGCCGCGGAAGGGCATGGTGGAGCCGTCGATCTTTATCGGTCCGAAGCCGGGGGAAGGTGAGGAAGAATCCCGTCTTCTCCTTCGTTTTGCGGCGCGGCGTGACCCGGCGATGGTCGCGCGGTGGGTGTCGTTCAACGTGATCGACACCGAGCGGCAGGACTGGGCCTGCGGCTGGGAAGCCCTGCGTCGGTACGTCGAGCGGGAGGGGCATGCGAGGGTGCCCTACGGCCGTCGGGAGGGGGCGATGCCGTTGGGGCAGTGGGTCGCGGAACAGCGGCGTGCTTATGGGGCTGGGGAGATGAGTGGTCTGCGGGTGCGTCGGTTGGAGGAGTTGGGGATGGTGTGGTCGGTCGCTGGTGAGCGGTTCCAGGAGAACCTGGCCGCCGCGGAGGCGTACTACGAGGAGTACTGGACGTTGTGCGCGCCGAGGACGGCGACTGCCCTGGACAGGCCGTTGGGGCAGTGGTTGTCCAACCTGCGCCGCCCGGGCGCGCTGGACGGGCACCCCGAGTGGGAAATGGCGCTGCGGGCGATCGACCTCCACTGGAACCCGGCTTGGAGTCCGGTGTGGCAGCGTCACTATGCCGCTCTCCACGGCCTCCTCGCCGAGGAGAGCGGCCCGGCCTACGTCGATCCGGGGGTGACGGTGCATGGCATGGATGTTGGGCGCTGGTTGGCCAAGCAGTCCCAGCCGGTGGTATGGGCCAAACTCCACCCGGGCCAGCGGGAACTCCTGGAACAGCTCGGGATCACCCCACCCAAGGTGGCACCCGCCGTAGCGCCCGCGAAGGCCATGGCCACCCCCGTGGCGCCCAGCGCGGCGCACGAGGGACCTGCGGCCGCCGGCGCCCTGCCGGCGGCCAGGAAGCCCGCCGGAGGGCGCGGCAGCGCTTCGTTCGAGCGGGGAGTAGCCGCCGCCCGCCAATACCTCACCCGCGAAGGCCACCTCACCATCCCCCGCAGACACACCGAACACCTGGCCCTCAAGACCGAGGGTACCGGCGACAACGACGACGGCCAGGAGCAGCAGACAGTAGAGGTCAAGCTCGGGGTATGGCGCTCCAACATGCGCACCAGACGCCACCGGCTGCCGGCAGAACAACAAGCCGTACTCGACGAGCTGGGGCTGTAGAAGGGGCTCGGCCGCCTCGGCGCTTCTGTGGAACCGGGGCCTGCCGCCTGGTTGGAACACCCGTCACCGACAGAGCTTGTCGGCGCAGTTCGCTCCCGGCAGATAATCAGCCGTGATCACTCTGCTGACGCAACAGCCGCTTCCACAGCCCGAACGCCTCGCGGCGCCTCAGCTACAGGCCATAGGAGATTCTTACGCCCGGCTGGCCCGGGCCGTTGCAACCGACGACCGGCCCCTGATCGTCGGCTCGGCCAAGGAACTCGTGGAGTGCGTTGCCCGCGTCATTCTGGAAGCACAGGGACATGCAACTAGCGACAACGCCGAGCACACGAAGGTCGTCGGTCTCGCCCACCAAGTGGTCGAGTACGTCACCGGCCCTGACATGCCGGCCAACGACCCGCTCCGAATCGTCTCCGGAGAGGCGAAGAAGATAGCCATCCAGCTTGCCCAACTGCGGAACCGCTTCGGGACCGGGCACGGCCGGGCCGTGCTGCACCCTGTCACCGACGAGGTCATCGAGATGAGCGTGCACGGCGCACTCATCTGGGTGCGCTGGGCATTGGTCAGGGTGGATACCGTGCTGCTGGGAGCTGTGCCGCCTCTGATCGCTGATCTGGAAGGCAAGACCTTCTACGGCGGGGATCTCGCGCAGCGCCTGGCTGCGGCCGATGTCCCGAGGTTGGGGGAATCCGATCAGCGAAGGCTGGGGCTTGCCGTCGGACGCCGTGCCGCGCGGGAGACCCACAACGTGCGTTACGAGGGCATCGACCCGTGTGCGGAGGTTCCCGACGCCTGGCCGGACGCCTACCGGGAGGGCATCGTCACCGGCCTGTTCCTCAACGAGGATGGCCAGATCTACGCCCATCCGTCCATCAGCCCGCAGAACGCGGCCCTGGTGCTTCAGCACCACAGCAAGGCGGAAGAGGTCTTGGGGGAGCTGCGCGAGAGGCTCGCATCCGCCTCCTGGTCGCCGTTCTTCGTCTACACGCGCCAGGAGACCCTCGCCGCCATGCACGACGCCGCCGGGCGCTTGGAGCCCGCAGCCCAGCCCGTCTGGGCGGAGATCATCGGTGCTTTGCAGGATCGTGCGGAGAAGTAGCTCCGCCCGAAGCGGGGTGCGGACTGGAGCGGTGATGTGCGAACTCCCGGTGCGTTGCCCCCGGTGACATGACCAGGGCCCTGGCCTGCGATTGGCTATCCCCGGCTGGCCGGCATCCTCACTCCCGGGTACCCAACCTCCACGCTTCCGATCGACGGCCGTTTCCGTGAGGAGACCCTGGACGGGCTCTTCCGACCGGGGTCACCACCTATCCGGCTCGGGTCCTCGACACCTTTCCGTCAACCGCGCACGCGTTCGTCAGCGCGGGGGTTCACCCGCTGGAGGGAGTGACGCGGCTCCGGGTGGGGCGGAGACTGAGCACGGTTGATCAACAACTCGCGGTGACGGCGGTGTCGGCGTGTCGTGTCGGTCGCGCAGGACCACCAGCGTTGTCGCGGCAGTCGCCGCCTTCACGGCGCGTGGCGGAGTGTTCCCCGCTCGGACCTCACCGGCGGTGCCCCGACTCGACGGACTTCGACAGGAGCTCGACCATGCGGATTCGTACCCTGCTCGCCCTCGCGGGCGCGACCTGCGCGCTGATGGGAATGACAGCTACCCCGGCCGCGGCTCGCGCGACGACCCTGGAGAGTGTGGCCACCAGCAAGTGTCTGGACAGCAACAGCAATCTTGAGGTCTACACCCTCCAGTGCAACGGCGGTAACTACCAGAAATGGGACGGGCAGATCAACAGCACTGGAGCTGCGGAGATCAAGAACGTCGCCACGGGCAAGTGTCTGGACAGCAACGGCCGTGGCGAGGTGTACACACACTCCTGCAACGGCGGGAACTACCAGCGCTGGCAGGTGCGGGACAGCGCCGGCGCGATGGAGCTGAAGAACGTCGCCACGGGCAAGTGTCTGGACAGCAACGGCCGTGGCGAGGTGTACACACACTCGTGCAACGGCGGGAACTACCAGCGTTGGGGAGGCGCGTGACCGCCATCCCTCCCGGCCCGGCGCGCACCGATCCGGTCACCGGCATCGCCCTCGGGTCCGCCGGTTCGCGTCCCGAGTGCCGCCGTCGTGCTCGTGGTGGACGGGGGGTACCAGCAGCCCACTGACTCCGGACTGGACCGGGCTGCGAGCGGAGGGTGGATAGGCCCTTGGCCCTCGCCCGTCTGCGGTGGTTGCCCTGCCATCGCTGGCAGCTTCCTGTCTGAAAGGGCTCCGACCAGATGCTGTGCGGTGGGTCATGGGGGCTTTTCGGTCGTTGGTGGACGGGCCCCGCGGGCCGCTTTACGGGGCGGCCCGCGGGGTGTGGTTGTGTGGGTGGCTAGTTGTTGACGAAGACCTCTTCGCTGGTGTGCAGGACGCTGCCGTTCTTGACGGCGTAGCCCATGAAGTAGAGGGTCACGCCTTCGCGCATCTCCGTGGAGAAGGAGCAGTACTGCCAGCCCGCGCTGGAGCCAGCGGTCGCGTTGCAGCCGAAGTTGGCGTATGTCTCGCCCACGGCGCGGATGGAGGCGCCGTCCGCCTTGCGGTCGTTGAGCCAGAACACGTCGCCGTGTGCTTCGAAGCAGACGGTGCCCACCGATCCCATGGTGGAGGTGTTGATGATGTCTCGGCAGATGGCGGATGACGGCGGTGAGCTGTTCGTGACCTTGGCGTTCTTGACGTAGGTCGCCTGGGTGGTGGTGTCGGCCGTCGCTGGGGAGCCGATCAGGGCCATGGCGGCGGCGAGTGTGAGGCCGATGAGTCCGGCGCGGTACTTCATTTCTGTTCCCCCTGGTGCGGGTGTGGGAGCCAGGTATCCCGCCTCGTGTGTGGTGGGGGGATTCGCCTTGCTCCCGCACATGTGTGTTGCTTCCCGGCCGGTGGTGTCCTCGGCCGCGTTCTCAGTGTGGGGACGGCTGTCGTCGGGGGGCGACGGAGTTCGGGGTGGGCCGAATGGCGCAGGTCAGGGGTCGAGCGTGGTGGCACTCGGCGGGTGGTTCTCGCCTCGGAGGAGGGCGGTGCCCAGCGGGGTGAGGGAGTGGATGACGCGTCCTCCTTCGCGTCTGCGGTGGGTGAGTCCGGCGTCGCGCAGGGCGCTGACGTGTTCGCTGGCGGTGGAGGGGGACACTCCGAGCAGTCGGGCGAGTTCGCCGGTGGTCGCCGCGTCGGCGAGGTTGAGCAGGGTGCGGGCGCGGGTGTGGCCCAGTAGGCCGGTGAGCGGGCCGAGTCGTGTTGCCGTGGTGCGGGTTTCGGTGGTGGTGGCGCGGGCTGCCGGGTAGACGAGTATCTGCGGTAGGTGGGGGTCGGCGAGCGCGACGGGGGTGCGCCAGCAGAAGTAGGAGGGGATCAGGCGCAGTCCGTGTCCCCGCAGGTGGACGTCTCGGTCTTCCGGGTAGGGCACGTGGAGGATGGGGGGTTGCCAGTCGACCGTGGGGCGGAGGGATTCGAGGAGGCCGTGGAGGCCGCCGTCGCGGATGGCGCGGGCCCGTATGAGCCGGTCGGTCTCGATCGCCTGGGTCGCTTTGGTCCAGTCCGGCGCGATGATGGTGTGGTGGATGTCGCGTATGGCCGAGGCGAGTTCACGCAGGTGGTCGCGCTTTCCGTGGGCGAGTTCGTGGCACCAGTGGGGAAGGCGCCGGGTGTGCGCCAGGCGGGTGAGTTCCTGGTTGAGTCGACTTGGTGGGGTCGCGCGCAGGGCTTCGAGTCCGGTGGTCAAGCCGTCCTGTGCTTCGGGTGGGGTCAGGAAGTCGGGGAAGTAACTTGCGGCGGGTGCGGCTGAGTTCATGAGTCGGATCGGGCCGCCGAGGTTCCGTCGGGTGAGTTCCTCGCGGGCTTGGCCGCGCCATGTGTGGAAGGCGTGGGAGCGGCGGTTGGGTAGTTGTTGGATGCCGAGGACGGTCTCCCAGAGGGGGTCGGGTGCGGTGGCCACGCGTATCCGCGCGAGGTCGGCGTCGGTCAGGTGGAAGCGCAGCATGTTGATCTGGTCCCCCCGAATCCAGACGTGTTTGGGCGGGTTCGTGTGCCCGTTCCTGGATAGGACCTTCTGTCGCTTCGTCTGGTTCCTCGCCGGGGGTTCTGTCGGGGGTTGGGGGGCTTGGCGGTGGGTGGTGGGCCGTGGACAAGGAATATGTAGACCGGTCTATTATGGCGGGATGAAGGAGACCAAGGGAGCGAGGACGAGGGCGCGGCTGGTGGGGTCGATGCTGGAGTTGATCCAGCGGAACGGCTACAGCGGCACGGGGCTCAACACGGTGGTGGAGCACGCGGGTGCGCCCAAGGGGTCGTTGTACTTTCACTTTCCGCAGGGGAAGGAGGCGCTGGGGGCGGGGGCCGTCGAGTTGGCGGCCTCGCGTTTCGGTGCTCTTTTCGCCGATGCCGAGGCGGAGTCGCCGCCGGCGTCGGCGGGTGTGGTGGTGGGGCGGGTGATCGCGGCGTTGGCCGAGATGCTTGAGGGGAGCGACTTTCAGCTGGGGTGTCCGGTTTCGGTGGTGACGTTGGAGATGGGTGGGCACAGTGAGCGGCTGCGGGAGGCGTGTGCGGATGCCTTCGAGTCGTGGACGGTGCCGGTGGCCGAGCTTCTGGTCGCGCGGGGTCGGCCGCGTGCCGCCGCTCGTGGGTTGGCGACGGCGGTGGTCAGCATGGTGGAGGGGGCGGTGATCATGTCGCGTGCCCGGCGGTCGACGGAGCCGCTGCGCGACGCCGCCGAGGCGTTGTCGGTCCTGCTGGACGACAGTGCGGGGGGCGTGAGGTGAGCGCCGTGGAGCGGCACGCGTTGGTGTTGGGCGCGAGCGGTTTCGTCGGGCGGCATCTGGTGCTCGCGCTGTGCCGGGCGGGTGTGCGGGTGAGCGCGGCCAGCCGGTCGCCGGAGTCGGGTCGGCGGCTGGCGCGGTGGCTGGATGAGCGTGGGTGTGGGGTGGGGTGGGCGGACCTGCGGGTGGACTTCTCGGAGCCGTCGCTGGTCGAGGGTGACTGCCGGGACGTCACCGAGGTGTACAACTGTGCCGGCGCCTACCGGTTCGGGATGTCGGTGCGGGAGGCTCGTCAGGCGAATGTCGACACGGTCCGTGCCGTTGTGGCGTTCGCGGCGGGGCTGCCGCGGCTGCGCCGCCTGGTCCTGGTCTCCGGTTATCGCGTCGGGGGGCAGGAGCCGGCGCCGTGGAGTGTGGAGCGGCGGCGGGAGAGGTACCGGGCGTTGGGGGCTTATGAGGCGTCAAAGATGGAGGCGGACGCTGTCTTCCGGGCCGAGGTGGAGCGGTTGGGTGTTCCCTGGTCGGTCGTCAACCCGGCGAGTGTGGTCGGTGACAGTGTCACGGGCGAGTCCGACCAGTACCTGGGGCTCGCGCAGAGCGTGCGGGAGGTCTGGGAGGGGTCGCTGGTGGCGTTGCCGGGTGATGCGCGGACCTTTGTGCCGGTGGTCGCCGCGGATCATCTCGCGCGGTTCATGGCTCTGCTTCCGGTGGACGAGGGTGCCGAGGGCATGGCGTACTGGCTGTTGGACGAGGAGACGCCTTCGTTGCCCGAGCTGCTCACGCTTGTCGCGGGGCATTTTCGCGTGGGGGTGCCCAGGGTGTGGGTCCCGGTGTCGGTGATCAGGCGTCTGCCTCGGTGGGTCAGCCGGGTCGATCCGGAGGCGTTGACGTTTCTGTCGAGTGATCGCTATCCGACGGGTTCGGCGCGGGATCTTTCGGCGCGGCATGGGCTGACGGCGCCGGACACGGTGACGACGGTCCTGCGTTGGGCGGACCATCTCGCGGCGCACCGTTTCGGGGAGGCCGTCGGGAGGGGCAGGCGTTTCACGGTGCGGGGCGGGGTGCGGACGTTCGAGTTGGGTGAGCCGGACTCGCCGACGGTGGTGTTGCCGGGGCTGCCGGTGAACGCCGACACGTGGGCGCCGGTGGTGGCGGAGTTGGGGGATGCGCGTGCGGTGGACCTGCCGGGTCTGGGGATGAGTTCCGGGGCCAGGGAGGACTGGCCGTCGTGGCTGGGTGCGTTGGTGGCGGAGTCGGGTGTCGATCACCTGGTGGGTCATTCCGTGGGGGCCGCCGCCGCTGTGGAGGCGGTGGCCGCTCGTCCGGACGTGGTGCGGCGGCTGACGCTGGTGTCGCCGTTCTTTCTTCAGGGGGGTTTGGCGCGTACCGCGCGGTGGGTGCCGGCGGGGCGCTGGTATCTGCGCCGGGTGTCGCCCGGGGGGCTGGCCGAGCGGCTCACCGGTTCCGCGGCGTATGCGGGGGCGCTGCGGTCGAGTGTGGCGGATCTTCGGCGTGGTGGTGTCGCGGACGCTGTGGCGCGGTTGGTGGCCGCCGCGGGGGGACAGCGGTGGCGGGAGGAGTTGCGGGCCAAGTTGCGGCGGTATCCGGGTGAGGTGCACGTGGTCGTGGGGGCTGACGATCCGTTGAGTCCGGAGGGCGTCGCCTTGTTGGCGGCGTTGCCGCGTGCCACTGTCGCGGTCGTCGACGGCGCTGGGCATCATCCGCAGGTGACTCATCCTGGGGAGGTCGCGCGGGCCATCGGTGCGCGCGGCGGTTGGTAGGGGTCGGGGGTCTTCGCGCGTGTGGGTGGCTCATGGTGTGGGGTCGGGGTGGTCGGTGAGTCGGGTTCGTATCCGGGTGGCTTGTGGGAGGCCGAGGGTCTCGTAGCAGTGGAGGGCCTGGCGCCAGTGGTGGTGGGCTGTGCTGTGGTCACCCAGGTGGTGGTGGAGTTCGGCGATTCCCGTGTGGGTGCGGGCTTGTTTCTCCTGGTGGCGGCCTTCGACCGCCGCTGTCATGGCTTCCTCGTAGGAGTGGAGTGCCTCGTCGGGGTGGCCCGCCGCCGCCTGGGTGGCCGCGAGGTCGTTGAGCACGGTGACGAGGATGCCGCGGTTGTCGACGGAGCGGGCGATGCCGGCGGCTTCGCCGTGGTGGCGCAGGGCGAGTTCGATGTCGCCCTGTCGTTGGTGGAGGAGGCCCAGGATGCGCAGGCACTGGGATTCGATGAGGCGGGAGCCGGTGGCGCGGGCGAGGGTGAGGGCCGGGCGGACGTGGTTCATGGCCTGTTGGTCGTGCCCGAGGAGGGTGTGTGTTTCGGCGAGGTGGCACAGGGCGTTCGCCTCGTTGATCCGGTCGCCGTGCTCGCGGCACAGGCTGAGGCCTTCTTCGAGGTGTCCGAGGGAGAGTTGGTGATGGCCGAGGAAGCGTTGTACCTGTCCGAGGTTGATGAGGGCCGCGCGGCGCAGGGCCCAGTCGTCGACGCCGAGTCGTAGGCCCTGTTCGTAGTAGCGGATGGCCTGGTGGTGGTGGCCGCGGGAGGTGTGGACGTTGCCGAGGTTGATCAGTGCGGCGCTCTGGCCGGCTGGGAGGCCGAGGCGTTGGTAGGTGTCGAGGGCGCGTTGGAGGTGGTCGACCGCGGCTTGGAGGGTTCTGCCGGCCCGGTCCATGGCCATGGCCAGGTAGCGGCGGACGTGGGCTTCGGCGGCGGCGTCGTGGGTGGTTCGGGCGGCGTGGAGGGCTCGGGTGTGGAGGGTGATGGCTTCGTCGTGGTATCCGCCGACGTCGAGGTAGCGCCGGATCGTCTCGGACATGGCGATGGTGTGGGCGGGGTCGCCGTCGCGGGTGGATTCCACGAGGTTGCCTCGTTCGGCGTCCAGCCAGTGGAGGGCTTCGTGTGGTGTGGTGAGGTGGGGGGCGTGGTGTGTCCATTCGGATACTTTGGGGCGTTTGCTGGATTCGAAGGGGGCGATGGTGTCCATGGCGGCTGAGGCGGTGGCGAGGTAGTAGTGCCGTAGCCGCGTCAGGGCGGCTTGGCGCTCGGGTCGGCTGTCGAGGGTGGTGGCGAGTTCGGCGGCGTAGGCGCGTAGCAGGTCGTGGAGTCGGTAGCGGTGGTGGGTGGTGCTGTCGGTGAGGTGGGCTTGGAGGAGCTCGCGGAGGACGTGGCGGGTTTCGCGTAGGGCGGCGTCGGCGAGGGCGGCGACGGCGTGGAGGTCGGTGTCGTGGGAGGGGTGGAGTCCCAGGAGGCGGAAGGCTCTGGCCGCGTCGGGGGTGAGTTGTTCGTAGGACCAGGAGAAGACGGCGCGGACGGCGGTGTGGGGGTCGCCGTCGATGTCGAGGAGGTCGAGGGTCTCTTGTTGGTCGGTGAGTTCGGTGACGAGGCCGGCGATGTGGCGGGTGGGTCGGGAGCGGGCGACTTCGGCGGTGATGCGCAGGGCGAGGGGTAGTCGTGCGCAGCGTTTGATGAGGGTGTCGGTGGCGTGGGGTTCGCTGTGGGCTCGTTCGCCGAGCATCTCGTCCATGAGGAGGCGGGCGTCGTCGAGGGGCAGGCGGTCCAGGGAGAGTCGGTGTGCGCCTTCGCGGGCGACGAGGCCGGCGAGGGAGTCCCGGCTGGTGACGATGGTGAGGCAGTTCGCGTTGCCGGGGAGCAGGGGGCGTATCTGTTCCACGCCGCGGGCGTTGTCGAGTACCAGGAGCATGCGGCGTTGTGCCGTCAGGCTGCGGAAGCGGGCGGCGCGTTCGGCTACGTCCTGGGGCAGGGGGCCGCCTTCGAGTCCGAGGGCGCGGAGGAAGCCGGCGAGTGCGTCTTCGGGGGGTACGGGGTGGTCGGGGCCGTAGCCGCGGAGGTCGACGTAGAGCTGGCCGTCGGGGAAGGCTTCCTTGATCTGGTGGGCGCAGCGGACGACGAGTGCGGTCTTGCCGACTCCGGCGGTGCCGGTGACGGCCACGACGGCGGATGAGCCGGGGGTGGTGTCCCGGTGGGTGGCGAGTTGCCGTAGTTGGTCGAGTTCGTCGGCGCGGCCGACGAATCCGCCGGTTTCGGCGGGCAGTTGGGCGGGGGGCGGGGCGTCGGGCCGGTGGCGTGGGGTGGTGGGGGTGTGATCGGGTCGTGGCCGGGTGGGGGGCGGGGGTGGGAACGGGGGTGGGAGGGGGGCGGGGTCGCCGGTGAGGACGCGGTGTTCGAGGTCGCGTAGTTCGGGGCCTGGTTCGGCGTTGAGTTCGGTCAGGAGGTGTTTCCGGGCGGTGTGGTAGGCGGCGAGTGCGTCGCTGCGGCGGCCGGCCTGGTGCAGGGCGGCCATGAGGAGGACGTGGAATCGCTCGCGTAAGGGGTGTTCGCGTACCAGGGGGGTGAGTTCGGAGATGGCCGCGGTGTGCTGGCCGCAGGCGAGGTGCGCCTCGTGGAGTGCTTCGTGGGCGGTGAGTCGTTGTTCCGCCAGACGCTGCGTCCAGTCGTCGAGGAGGGGCACGTCGATGTCGCTGAACGGTGTGCCGCGCCACAGGGCGAGGGCCTCGCCGAGGGTTTCCACGGCGCGCTCGGGGTCGTGTGCGACGAGGGCGCGTCCGGCGTCGGTGAGTGTCGCGAAGCGGTCCGCGTCGACTTCTCCTTCCTCGACGCGGAGGCGGTATCCCCCGGGTACCAGGGCCAGTCGGTCGGGCTCGTCGAGTAGTCCGCGGAGGCGGTGGACGTGGAGTTGGAGTCGTTGTCCGGCGCGTTCGACGGTCTCTCCGCCCCAGAGGGCGTCCCTGAGGACGTGGGTGGACACCACTTCGTTGCCGCGTGCCAGCAGCACGCCCAGCAGGACTCGCCTGAGCCGTCCCGACACCGTTGTGGGGACGCCTTCCCAGCACACGCCGACCGGCCCCAACACCAGGAACCCCACAGAACCGCCCTCCCTGGAACACGTGGGTGGGGCAGCCGCGAGCAGGAGGCCGGCTGCCTCGGTTCACCCTAAGCCGCGCCGGGGGCGTGGTCGGCGGCTGTTCATCCGGTGTCGGTGGTGGCGAGGCGTGTTCGGATGGTGGTGGCTTGGGGGAGGCCGAGTGCTTCGTAGCGGGTGAGGGCCTGCTGCCAGTGGTGGCGGGCGGTGGGGTGGTCGCCGAGGTCGGTGTGGAGTTCGGCGAGGCCCTCGTGGGTGTGGGCCAGTTTCTCGCGGTGGTCGCCCTCGGTGGCCACGGCGGTGGCTTCGTGGTAGGTGCGGAGTGCCTCGTGGGGGTGTCCGGCCTGTGCCTGGGCGGCGGCGAGGCCGTTCAACGCGGTGGCGATCAGGCCGGAGTTGCCGATGGCGCGGGCGAGGGTGACTGCTTCCTGGTGCCAGTGGAGGGCTTGTGGGAGGTTGTCGCGCTGCTGGTGGAGGATGCCGAGGACGCGCAGGCAGTGTGCCTCGATGAGGCGGTAGCTCGTCGAGCGGGCGAGGTCGAGGCCGCGGCGGACGTGTGCGAATGCCTGGTCGGTCTCGCCCATGGCGGCGTAGCAGAGGGCGAGGCCGCTGTGGATGTTGGCCTCGTTGGGTTTCTCGTTGTGTTCTCGGCACAGGGGGAGGGCTTCCGTGAGGTGGTGGATCGCTGCCTGGTGGTGGCCGAGTTGGCGGAGTGTTCCGCTGAGGTTGATCAGGGCGGCGCGGCGCAGCGCCCAGTCTCCGTCGCTGAGTTCGAGGGTCGCTTCGTAGTGGCGCCGGGCTTGGGCGTTGTCGCCTCGGGAGTTGTGGACGTTGCCGAGGTTGAGGAGGGCGGCGGCGACGAGGGGGCTTTCGCCGAGGTGTTCGTAGAGGGTGAGGGCCTGTTGGAGGTGGTCGATGGCCGCTTCGAGGTTCCGACCGACGCGTTCGAGGGTGACGCCGAGGAGGCGTCGGGCGTTGGCTTCGCCGAGGGTGTCGCCGGTGGTGGTGGCGGCTTCGAGGGCGCGGGTGTGGACGGTGGTGGACTCGTCGTAGTAGCCGCCGATGTCGAAGTAGCGCCAGAGGGTCTCCGAGAGGGTGGTGACGAAGGTGGGGTCGCCGTGGCGGGTGGCTTCGACGAGGTTGGCTCGTTCGGTGTCGAGCCAGCGGAGGGCGTGGTCGTGGGTGGTGAGGGGTGGGGCTTCGCCGGGCCAGGTGGGGACGGTGGGGCGTCTGGCGGTTTCGTAGGGCGCGAGGGCGTCCATGGCGGTTGAGGCGGTGGCACGGTAGTAGTGCCGTAGTCGGGTGAGGGCCGCTTCGCGTTCGGTGTGGGAGTCGGCGGTGGTGGCGAGTTCGGCGGCGTAGGCGCGCAGCAGGTCGTGGGGTTGGTAGCGGCTGGTGGTGCTCTGGTCGATGAGGTGGGCGCGCAGCAGGGTGCGCAGGGCGCGGCGGGTGGGGCGGAGGGGGCGGTCGGCGAGGGCGGCGGCGGCGTGCGGGTCGATGTCGTGCCCGGGGTGGAGGCCGAGGAGGCGGAAGACGCGGGCGGCGTCGGGCGGGAGTTGGCGGTAGGACCAGGAGAAGACGGCGCGGACGGCGGTGTGGGGGTCGCCGTCGATGTCGAGGAGGTCGAGGGTCTCTTGTTGGTCGGCCAGTTCCTCGGCGAGGTCGGTGATGGTTCGGGTGGGTTGGGAGCGGGCGAGTTCGGCGGTGATGCGCAGGGCGAGGGGCAGCCGAGCGCACTGTTCGATGAGGGTGTCGGTGGCTTCGGGTTCGGCGTGGGTGCGGGTGCCGAGCATGTCGGCCATCAGGGCGCGGGCGTCGTCGAGGGGCAGCCGGTCGAGGCTGAGGCGGTGGGCGCCTTCGCGGGCGACGAGGCCGGCGAGGGTGTCTCGGCTGGTGACGAGGGCGCGGCAGGTGGGGCTGCCGGGGAGGAGGGGGCGTATCTGTTCGGCGCTGCGGGCGTTGTCGAGGACGATCAGCATGCGTCGTCCGTCGACGAGGGTGCGGAATCGGGCGGCTCGTTCGGCGGTTTCCTGGGGGATGCCGGCTCCTTCGACGCCGAGGGCGCGGAGGAATCCGGCGAGGGCGTCCTCGGGTGCTATGGGCTGGTCGGGGCCGTAGCCGCGGAGGTCGACGTAGAGCTGGCCGTCGGGGAAGTGGTCGCGGGCCTGGTGGGCCCAGCGCACCGCCAGGGCGGTCTTGCCGACTCCTGCGGTGCCGGCGACGGCTGAGATGACGACGGGGCCGTGGGTGGTGAGGCGGTGGAGCAGCAGTTGGTCGAGTTCGGCGAGTTCGGTGTCTCGTCCGGCGAATCCGGTGACGTCGGTGGGGAGTTGGGCGGGCACCGCGGGGTGGGGGGTGTGCTGGCCGCCGAGTTCGATGGGGTCGCCGGCGAGGACGCGTCGTTCGAGGTCGCGGAGTTCGGGGCCTGGTTCGAGGCCCAGTTCGTCGACGAGTCGTTCACGTGCGTCGCGGTAGGCGGCGAGTGCGTCGCTCTGGCGTCCCGAGCGGTGGAGGGCGACCATCAGGAGGCCGTGCAGCCGTTCCCGCAGGGGGTGTTGGCGTACCAGGGCGGTGAGTTCGGCGACGACGGCCGTTTCCTGTCCGCAGGTGATCCGGGCTTCGTACAGCGCCTCGGAGGCGGCGAGTCGGCGTTCGGTGAGGCGGTGCGTCCAGTCGGTGAGGAGGGGAACGTCCAGGCCGGTGAAGGGGGTTCCGCGCCACAGGGCGAGGGCCTGGCTCAGGGCGGTGGCGGCGCGCCGCGGGTCGTCGCCCAGGAGGTCCTGTCCCTGGGTGGCGAGGTCTTCGAAGTGTTGGGCGTCGATTTCCTGGGGATGTACGCGGAGGCGGTAGCCGTCGTTGTCGAAGACGAGCCGGTCGGGTGTGTCGAGGGCGGCGCGCAGGCGGTGGACGTGGAGGTGGAGTCGCTGTCCGGCGCGTTCGTCGGGTTGTTCGCCCCACAGGGTCTCGGTCAGGTGGTCGACGGGCACCGGCTGGTCGGCTCGGGCGAGGAGGACACCCAGCAGGGTGCGTCGCAGCCGGCCGGAGACCGCCTCGGGGGCGTCGCCGTCCCGCTGGATCTGTACTGGTCCGAGCACCAGGAACCGCATGGTGGTGTGTCTCCTCCCCCGGGGGCGCCCGTGCTGGTAGTGGGCGGGGTGTCGGGCGCCGTCGCGTCGCTTTGCTCGCCGTGAAAGTGCGAAGAAAGCGACGCCCACATTCTTGCTGATGGTGACATCGCCTGCGCCGGAGGTCCGGCGCGGTGTGTCTCACGGGGGTGCCGGGCCGGTGATTCAACGGGGGTACCGGCCCGGCTGAGCAACGAGAGATGGATCGGTCGTGATGACAGTGCAGGTGAAGTGGCGTTCCCGGTCGCTGGTGGCGTGCGGGGTCGCGGCGTTGTTGGGCGTGGCGGGCTGTTCGGAGAGCGGTTCGCCGGAGCCGGGGGGTGGCGCGAGCGCCGGGGCGGACGAGGGCGCGGCGCGCGGCGACGCGGCGGCGGACGACGAGCCGGAGGCGGAGCGCGTCGAGGACGCCGGATTCGACCCGTGTGATCTGCTGCCGCCGGAGGAGGTGGCGCCGCTGATCGGGGTGGACGCGCTGTATGTGACCTCTCGGCAGGTGTCGCCGGACGCGGACGGCGGGCGGCTCGCCGGCTGTTCGTATCTGACGGAGGACGTGCCGGGCATTGCCGGGATGACGGTCAACGTCGTGGCCGGCACGGAGCGGGAGGCGTTCTTCGCGCCGTTCCAGGAGCGGGAGGCGCTGGTGGTGGACGGCTCGTTCGGCGACGAGCAGCGGGTCGTGGCCTACGAGACGCCCGACGGGTCGACGCACTTCCGGGAGTTGCGGGTGATCGAGGGGGACACCGGGTTCCATATCCGCTACACCTACAACGACTCCCCCGACGGCATGCCGGCGTTGGACGACGAGGCCATGGCGGAGGCGCTGGCCCTGATGACGGTGGCGGCGTTGGATCGGCTGCCGGCCGAGGTGACGATCGCGGACGGGGTGCCGGAGGGGGTGTGCGCGGATATCGATCTGGCGTTGGCGTCGGGTGCGTTGGGCGAGGAGTTGACGACGGCTCGTTCGGTGCTGGGCGAAGGGGGCGCGCTGAACTGCGAGTTCAGCGGGGAGGCGGCGGCGCTGACGGTGGTTGCGGTGAGTGCGCCGGATCGGGTGGCGGCCATGCGGGTCCCGGCGGAGATGCTCAATGTCGCGGATATCGGGGACGGTGCCTCGGTGCGGATTCTGCCGAACGACGAGGCGCAGGGGCCGTTGGACGCGATGGTGCATCTCGGTGACCGGCTGGTGGTGGTGAGTGCCGCCTATGGGCCGGGGGCCGGGAGCATTACGGCTCCTCGGGCGGAGGACGCGGAGTTGGTGCGCGACATCGCCGAGGCGGTGCGGTAGGGGCGGCGTTCTCTCCGCTGCCCCACGCCGCGCCTGCCCGGGCGCGGGGAACGGTTTCCGTCGCCCGGGATGTCTCCGTCCCGGTCGCCGCACTGGCGGGCTCTGTCGGTCCTTAACCGTTCTTGCTTGTTCTTTGTCCTGGTAACTCTCGGCCCCGTTCGGAGCCGTCTCACCTCTGGAAGCCATCATGTCAGGCGGTTTCTCTCCGCAGCCCGGACAGCCCGGGGATCCCTATCCGCCCGTTCCGCCGCCGGGGCCTCCTGGTGGCCCGCCCTATCAGGCGCCGGCACCGTACCCGGGGCAGGTGCCGCATCCAGGCCAGGCGCCGTACCCGGGGCAGGCGCCGTACCCGGGGCAGGTTCCCTATCCGGGGCCCGGGCCGTACCCGGGGCCCGGGGGGCCGGCGGGTGGGCATCGGCGCAAGCGCGGGTCGTGGGTGCTGGGCGTGCTCGCCGTGGTGCTCGTGCTGGCTCTGGCCGGCGGCGCCTGGTTCCTCTTCGGCCCGGACGACGAGAGCTCCGGCACGCGGCCGGTGGCCGTCGATCCCGACACGCCGGGTGGCCGGTTGTGGGCGGTCGACGAGGCGGGAGTGGAGGACGGCGACAAGCCGAAGGGCTTCTGGGTCGTGGGTGACACCGTCGTCAAGGCGAGCGGCGGTGTCTTCTCCGCGTACGCCGTGGCGGACGGGTCCGTGCTGTGGACGTTGGACATGGGGCCCGACCGCCTGTGCACTCCGGCGACCGCCACGGAGGACGGCCTGATCGTCATCGGCCACGGGGAGTCCAACTGTGGCCAGAACATCACCCAGATCGATCTGACGACGGGTGAGACGGGGTGGAGCCGGCCGCTGGAGCCGGAGGACAACCCGCTCAATTTCGAGATCGCCATGGCCGGGTCCTCGTACGCGGTCCAGACGGTCGGCGGCTGGAGCGTGCACCGCGTCGAGGACGGGGAGGTGATCTCCTCGGGCGGCGCCAGGTACGACGTGCTCAACCAGGCCCCGGGCCGGACGGACTTCGCCCTGGAACGTCCGCTCGTCAGCGGCGAGGAGATCTGCGCGGTGGACGCGGTCGCCGGCGGCGAGTCGCTGCTGCGGAGGCGTACCTGCGCCACGGTGACCGACGCGGCCAGCGAGACCCTGACGCCGCCGTTCTTCCGGTTGGAGAGCATCGATCCGGCCAGCGGGGACACCGTGTGGAGCCTGGACATCCCGGAGGGCAGGTGGCTGTCCAAGATCAACAGCACCTCGCCGCTGGTGGTGACGCTCCGCGACGAGGAGTTCGGTGGCGAGTTGGAGTTGGCGTTCATCGACGACGAGGGCCGCATCACCGGGCAGGTCCCGATCGAGGCGACGGGGCTGGACCGGGACGACACGGCCGCCTACAGCCAGGAGATGTGCCGGGGCGACGTCGTCGCCTACAGCGCGGTCGACAACTGCGGCGGCATGGTGGTCCACGGCGACCTGCTGTACGCGTCGACGACCACGATCTTCGGCGGCCCGATCGTGACCGCGTTGAACGCCACCACGGGCGACGTCGTGTGGTCGTTGGAGACCGAGGAGTTCTCCCGGGTGATGGTCCTCGGGGCCGACGAGGGCGGGGTGTTCGTCCACCAGATGGGCTTCGGCAGGGAACTCGGGCGGGTGGTGCGGATCTCCCCGGACGGGCAGACGGTGGAGCCGCTCTTCAAGACCGACGACATCTACCTGTCGGGCTCCACCTATGTGGCTCTCCTCGACGGGCAGTTGGTGCTGAGTCCGTCGGACTACTCCCTGGAGTACGACGTCGCGGTGTACGGGGTGGAGGGCGCGCTGCCGGAGGGGTGGACGTCGGAGGAGGAGGACTCCGGAGACACGGGGGACGCGCCGTAGCGCGGGCCCCGTGGTGGCCGCCTTCGCTCTGATCCCGACCATGGGTCGGGATCAGGGCGAAGGCGTGTTCGGGGTGGGGCGGCCAATCGTCCGGGGGCGGCCCACGGTGCGGGGCCGCCGGTGGACGGGTGACTTTTTCTCGCCGGGATTTCGGCCGTATGTCGTTGTTTATCGCTGTCTCTTTTACAGGTATCCGGGCCCGGCGACCATAGGAGTGTCAAACGTCCACGGGAACGAGGTGTCGTTGATGGCGGCTGAGACCCTTCGACAACAGACGGTCGATCGACTTCTTCCCTCGCTCGAACCGGTGCGTCTCGTGGCGGCCGACGGCTCGGCGGTCGAGGCTCCCGAGGGGTATGTCGCGCCGCCGGACGACGTGTTGTGCGAGGCGTTCCGGCGCATGGTCGTCGGCCGGCGGTTCGACGCGCAGGCGTCGGCGTTGACGCGCCAGGGGCGGCTCGCGGTGTATCCGTCGAGCCGCGGGCAGGAGGCCTGCCAGATCGGGGCGGCGCTGGCGCTGCGGGAGCGGGACTGGCTCTTCCCCACCTACCGGGACTCGGTGGCGCTGGTGTCGCGGGGCCTGGACCCGGTGGAGGTGCTGTCGCTGCTGCGCGGCGACTGGCACTGCGGCTACGATCCGGCGGCCGTGCGGACGGCCCCGCAGTGCACCCCGCTGGCGACCCAGACGATCCACGCGGTGGGCATGGCGGACGCGCTGCGGCGTCATGGCGCGGGCGACGTGGTGATGGCGCTGGTGGGGGACGGCGGCACCAGCGAGGGGGACTTCCACGAGGCGTTGAACTACGCGGCGGTGCTGCGGGCGCCCGTGGTGTTCCTGGTGCAGAACAACGGGTACGCGATCTCGGTGCCGTTGGCGCGGCAGACCGCGGCTCCGGCGCTGGCGTACAAGGGGGTGGGGTACGGGATGCCGTCCGAGCAGGTGGACGGCAATGACCTGGTCGCGGTGTTGGCGGTGCTCTCCCGCGCGGTGGAGAGGGCGCGGGAGGGGCGAGGCCCGTCCCTGGTGGAGGCGCACACCTATCGGATGGAGGCGCACACCAACGCGGACGACCCGTCGCGCTATCGGGACGAGGCGGAGGTCGCCGCGTGGTTGGCGGCCGATCCGCTGGCGCGGTTGGAGACGTATCTGCGGGCGCGCGGCGTGCTGTCGGACGAGGACGTGGCGGCGTGCGAGGCGCGGGCGGAGGAGCTCGCCGGCCGGCTGCGCGCGGAGTTGGCGACGGAGACGCGGGGGGACCCGTTGGAGTTGTTCGACCATGTCTTCGCCACCCCGACGCCGCAGTTGCGGGAGCAGCGTGCCCTGTTGGCGGCGGAGCTGGCCGAGGGAGCGGAGGGGGTGGGTGAGCGGTGACGACCATGACGATGGCGGGTGCGCTCAACGCGGCGTTGCGGGACGCGCTGCGGGAGGACCCGGGGGTGTTGGTCTTCGGGGAGGATGTCGGCGCGCTGGGCGGCGTGTTCCGGGTGACGGACGGTCTGACGGCGGACTTCGGCGAGGAGCGGTGTTTCGACACGCCGTTGGCCGAGGCGGGGATCGTCGGTCTCGCGGTGGGCTTGGCGATGGGTGGTTTCCGGCCGGTGGTGGAGATGCAGTTCGACGCGTTCGCCTATCCGGCGTTCGAGCAGATCGCGTCGCATGTGGCGAAGTCGCGGAACCGGACGCGGGGGCGGTTGCCCCTGCCGCTGGTGATTCGTGTTCCGTTCGCCGGCGGGATCGGCGCGGTGGAGCATCACTGCGATTCGAGTGAGGCGTACTACGCGCACACGCCGGGGTTGAAGGTGGCGACGCCGGCGTCGGCGGCGGACGCGTACTGGCTGTTGCGGGACGCGATCGCCGATCCGGATCCGGTGGTGTTCATGGAGCCGAAGCGGCTGTACTGGGCGGAGGACGAGGTCGACGCCGGGGCGCGGTCGGTGGCGCCGTTCGGGCGCGCTGTGGTGCGGCGGCGGGGGCGGGACGCGACGGTGGTGGCCTACGGGCCCTCGGTGTCGGTGGCGTTGGAGGCGGCCGGGGAGGCGGCGCGGGAGGGGATCGATCTTGAGGTGATCGATCTGCGGACGCTGGTGCCGTTGGACGACGCGACGGTGATGGAGTCGGTGCGGCGCACGGGGCGGTGCGTGGTGGTGCAGGAGGCGCAGGGGTTCGCCGGGGTGGGTGCCGAGGTCGCGGCGCGGGTGCAGGAGCGGTGTTTCCACTCGTTGGCGGCGCCGGTGCTGCGGGTGGCGGGGTTCGACATCCCGTATCCGCCGCCGTTCTTCGAGCGGGCGCATCTGCCGGGCGTGGACCGGGTGTTGGACGCCGTGTTCCGTCTGCAGTTCGATGACGAGCCGGATCTGACGCATGCGGCCGACGGGGTGGTGTCGTGAGCGGGCGCGGCGTGGTGGAACGGGTGTTCTGTCTGCCGGATCTGGGTGAGGGGCTGACGGGCGCCGAGGTCGTGGCGTGGCGGGTGGCGGTGGGCGGCGAGGTGGCGGTGGACGAGGTGGTGGTGGAGGTGGAGACGGCGAAGGCCGCGGTCGAGGTGCCGGTGCCGTTCGCGGGGACGGTGGTGACGCTCCACGCCGAGGTGGGCGCTTCGGTGGCGGTGGGCGCGCCGTTGATCTCCGTGGGGGTGGCGGAGCCGGCTGGCAGCGGTGGGGACGCGGCGGGTGAGCGGTATCGGGAGGAGGAGCGGGCCGGATCGGGGGCGGTGCTGGTGGGGTATGGCACCGGGGCCGGTGGGGGGCGTCGCCGGAGGCGTTCCGGGCGGGCCTCGGGCGGGGGTGGTGCCACTCCCCCGCCGGCGGGTGCCGGTGGGGCGCCTCGGGTGATCTCGCCGCTGGTGCGGCGCCTGGCACGGGAGCACGGGGTGGATGTGGCGTCGTTGACGCCGAGCGCGCCGCGCGGGGTGGTGCGGCGGCGCGATGTGGAGGCCGCGTTGGCGGGGCGCGCGCGGCCGACGGCGGCGGTGGAGGAGGAGCGGATTCCGTTGCGGGGGCTGCGGCGGACGGTCGCCGAGCGGGTGGCGCGCAGCCGTCGGGAGATCCCGGACGCGACGGCGTGGGTGGACGTGGACGCGTCGGGGCTTCTCGCGGCGCGGGACGCGGTGCGTGCGGCGTATCCGGAGGCGCGGGTCGGCCTGCTGGCGCTGCTGGCGCGGATCTGTGTGGCCGGGTTGGCGCGTTTTCCCGAGTTGAACGCGACGGTGGACACGGAGCGCGGCGAGATCGTGCGGTTCCGCTCGGTGGGTCTGGGGTTCGCCGCGCAGACGGAGCGGGGCCTGGTGGTGCCGGTGGTGCGGGACGCGCAGCGGATGTCCACCGTGGAGTTGGCCGCGGAGCTGGGCCGGTTGACGGATCGGGCGCGGGCCGGTGCGTTGGGTCCGGCGGAGTTGGGGGGCGGCACGTTCACCGTCAACAACTACGGGGTGTTCGGCGTCGACGGGTCCACTCCGATCATCAACCATCCTGAGGCGGGGCTGCTCGGGGTGGGGCGGGTGGTGGACCGGCCGTGGGTGGTGGCGGGTTCGCTCGCGGTGCGGCCGGTGGCGCAGGTGTCGTTCACGTTCGACCACCGGGTGGCCGACGGCGGGGTGGCCGGTGGGTTTCTGCGGTTCGTGGCCGACCGGATGGAACGGCCGGAGCTGCTGCTGGCCGAGCTGTGACGCGGGGCGCGAACGCCGCGACGGGACCACGAACCAGGAACCAGACCAGTCCAGACCAGACCCGGGAGGTCGTGTCCATGACCGAGTACGCAGCCGAAGCGGAAGCCGGTTCCGTTGATTTCTTCGTCCGTCATCGTGAGCTGTTGCGGCGCGCGGTGGATGCCACCCGCAGCCGGGAGTTCTGGTCGCCGTTTCCGGAGAGCCCCAGTGAGCGGGTGTACGGGGCGGGTTCGGCGGCGGCCGGGGAGGCGGCGTTCCGCGCGCTGTTGAACGAGCGGTTCGCCGTGCCGGGTTGGGGTGGCGGCGAGGTGGGTGAGGCGACGGAGGTGTCGCCCTACGGGTTCGCGTTGGGGGTGCGGTATCCGGCGGTGGAGCCGGGGAGGGCCGTCGCGTTGGCGCGGGAGGCCGGCGTGGGGTGGCGGGCGGCGAGCCCGGATGTGCGGGCGGGCGTCGCGGTGGAGATCCTGACGCGGTTGAACGCGGCCAGCTTCGAGGTGGCGCACGCGGTGCGGCACACGACGGGGCAGCCGTTTGTGATGGCGTTCCAGGCGGGTGGGCCGCACGCGCAGGAGCGGGGTCTTGAGGCGGTGGCGTACGCGTGGGCGGAGCAGTCGCGGCATCCGGGGTCGGCGGCGTGGGCGAAGCCTCGGCGCGGCGGTGAACCGTTGGCGTTGGAGAAGACGTTCACTCCGGTGGGCCGTGGTGTCGCGGTGCTCATCGGCTGCAACACGTTCCCGACGTGGAACGGCTATCCGGGGTTGTTCGCGAGTCTGGTGACGGGCAATCCGGTGGTGGTGAAGCCGCATCCGCGTGCGGTGCTGCCGTTGGCGATCACGGTGCGGGTGGCGCGCGAGGTGCTGGTGGAGGCGGGGTTCGCGCCGGATGTGGTGGTGTTGGCTGCGGAGCCCGACGGGGCGGGGACGGCGCGGGAGCTGGCGACGCATCCGGAGGTGCGGATCGTGGACTTCACGGGTTCGACGGAGTTCGGGGACTGGCTGGAGGCCAACGCGCGGCAGGCGCAGGTGTACACGGAGAAGGCGGGCCTCAACACGGTGGTGTTGGACTCGACGGACGACTACGCGGGCCTGCTGCGGAATCTGGCGTTCTCGTTGTCGCTGTACAGCGGGCAGATGTGCACGACGCCGCAGAACCTGCTGGTGGGGCGCGGCGGGATCGTGACGGACCGGGGGGTGCGGTCGCCGGCCGAGTTCGCGACCGATCTGGGGGCGGCGGTGGAGAGGTTGTTGGCGGACGAGGCGCGGGCGACGGGCACGCTGGGCGCGATCGTGGGGGACGGGGTGCGGGCGCGGTTGGCCGAGGCGGCGCGGCTGCCCGGGGTGTGCCACGCGTCGCGGGCGGTGCCGCATCCGGACTTCCCCGAGGCGGTGGCCCGCACGCCGTTGATCGCGCTGTTGGACGCGGCGGCGGATCGGGAGGTGTTCACGCGGGAGTGGTTCGGCCCGGTGTCGTTCGTGGTGGTCACGGAGTCGACGGCGCAGAGCGTGGGGCTGCTGCGGGAGACGGTGGGCGCGTTCGGCGCGTTGACGGCGTTGGTGCACTCGACGGACGAGGCGGTGCTCGACGCGGCGCGGGAGGCGGCGTTGGCGGCGGGGGTGCATCTGTCGGAGAACCTGACGGACGGGGTGTTCGTCAACCAGTCGTCGGCGTTCAGCGATTTCCACGGGTCGGCGGCGAATCCGGCGGCGTCGGCGACGTTGACGGACCCGGCGTTCGTGGCGGGGCGGTTCGCCGTGGTGCAGTCGCGGCGGCCCGTCTCGGCGGGCGCCTCGGACGCCGCGGGCGCGTCGTGAGGGGCGGCGGTCCCGCTGTCTTGTGGGCGGGCTCGCGGTGGCCGACACTGGTGTCGAATGAGCCGAACGAACGGTCGGTTTGGGGGTCGTGATGGTCGAGACGGATTCCGAGGCGGAGTTGCTGGCCCACTTCGACGCGACGGTCGCGGCGGATCGGCGGGTGGAGCCGAGGGACTGGATGCCGCAGGGGTATCGCGCGACGCTGGTGCGGCAGATCGCCCAGCACGCGCACTCGGAGATCATCGGCATGCAGCCGGAGGGTGACTGGATCACCCGCGCGCCGTCGCTGCGGCGGAAGGCGATCCTCTTCGCCAAGGTGCAGGACGAGGCCGGGCACGGCCTGTATCTGTACAGCGCGGCGGAGACGCTGGGGGCGGACCGTCAGGAGTTGACGGCGATGCTGATCGAGGGGCGGCAGAAGTACTCGTCGATCTTCAACTACCCGTCGCTGACGTTCGCCGACGTCGGGGTGATCGGCTGGCTGGTGGACGGGGCGGCGATCTGCAACCAGGTGCCGCTGTGTCGCAGTTCGTACGGCCCCTACGCGCGGGCGATGGTGCGGATCTGCAAGGAGGAGTCGTTCCACCAACGGCAGGGCTATGAGCTGCTGTTGACGATGATGAACGGCTCCGAGGGGCAGCGGCAGATGGTGCGGGACGCGGTGGACCGCTGGTGGTGGCCGTCGTTGATGATGTTCGGGCCGCCGGACGACGCCTCGCCGAACTCCGCGCGGTCGATGGCGTGGCGGATCAAGCGGCACTCGAACGACGAGCTGCGGCAGCGCTTTGTCGATATGACGGTGCCCCAGGCCGAGCGGCTGGGTGTGACGCTGCCCGATCCCGCGTTGCGGTGGAACGAGGAGCGGGGGCGCCACGACTTCGGGACGCCCGACTTCGCCGAGTTGGCGCGGGTGATCAGGGGCGAGGGGCCGTGCAACGCGGAGCGGGTGGCGCGGCGCGCCGCCGCGCACCGGGAGGGCGCCTGGGTGCGGGAGGCGGCCGGGGCGCACGCGGCGAAGCGGGCCGCCGCCGAGGCGGCACGGGAGGTGGTGGCATGAGCGGGGTGCGCGAGGAGTGGCCGCTGTACGAGGTGTTCGTGCGCGGGAAACGCGGGCTCAACCACGTCCATGTCGGCTCGTTGCGCGCCGCTGACGCGCGGATGGCGCTGACGCATGCCCGTGACCTGTACACGCGGCGGAACGAGGGGGTGAGCATCTGGGTGGTGCCGAGCGCCGACATCACGGCGTCGACGGCCGACGAGCGGGATCCGTTCTTCGCGCCCAGCGGCGACAAGGTGTACCGGCATCCGACGTTCTACGACATTCCCGACGACATCCCCCATATCTAGCCGCCGCACGCCCGGGGAGGACACCATGCGGGACGACCATGTGTACGCCGCTCTGAGCGCCGACGACCCGGCGGGGGACGCCCGTTGGGCGTTCGGCACGGGGTTCGCCGATCCGCTGCACGGCGTGGACGACGCGCTGCCGCCGGGCGTGGACGGGGCGGCGCTCGCCGCCTGCTGTCTGGCGCTGGGGGACGACGCGCTGCTCGGGGCGCAGCGGCTGGCCGAGTGGTGTTCCCGGGCGCCGGAGTTGGAGATCGAGCTGGCGCTGGCCAACATCGGTCTCGATCTGCTGGGTCAGGCGCGGCTGCTGTACGCGCGCGCCGGGCAGGTGGACGGGAGCGGGCGCGACGAGGACGCCTACGCGTACCGCCGGCCGGCGCGGGAGTTCCGCGCCCTGCGGCTGACGCAACTGCCGCGTGGGGACTTCGCGTTCACCGTGGTCCGGCTGCTGGTGCTGTCGACGACGCGACTGGCGCTCTGCCAGGCCCTCTCGACGGCCCCCGATCCGGTGCTGCGGGCGGTGGCCGAGCGGGGCGTCAAGGAGCTGACGTACCACCGGAGGTTCGCCGCCGAGTGGGTGATCCGGTTGGGCGACGGCACGGAGGAGTCCCACCGGCGGCTGGGCGCGGCGTGCTCGGCCGTCGCCCCCTGGCTGGCCGAGGCGTTGGACGACGAGGCGGGCGCGGCGTTCGGCGCCTCGGCCGCGATGGTGCGGGAGGAGACGTCGCGGGTGTTGGCGCGGGTGGCGGACGCGGCCGGCGTGCCGTGGCCGATGCCGGGGCCCACCGCCGACGGCGGGGGCCGGGTGGGCGCGCACACGGAGCATCTGGGGCCGCTGCTGGCCGAGTTGCGGTCGGTCGCCGAGGCGCATCCGGACGCCACATGGTGAGCGAGGCCGACGCCAGGCGGGTGGCCGGCGCGGTGCGGGACCCGGAGCTGCCGATGCTGACGCTGGCGGATCTGGGGGTGCTGCGCTCGGTCGAGTGCCACGAGGGCGGGGTGCGTGTGGGGCTGACGCCGACCTATCCGGGGTGTCCGGCGATCGCGGAGATCCGGGCCGCGGTGGCCGGCGCGCTGCGCGCCGCCGGCTTCGCCCGGGTCGAGGTGCGGACGGTGCTCTCCCCGCCCTGGACCTCGGACTGGATCACGCCGGCGGGGCGCCGCGCGCTGGCCGCCCACCGGATCGCGCCGCCGGGAGCGGCGCCACGCGCCCGGCCGGGTCCGGTGGAGCTTGAGCTGTCGTGGACGCGGCGGGGTGTGGCGTGCCCACGGTGCGCGTCTCCGCGGACCGAGGAGCTGTCGGGGTTCGGGGCCAGCGCCTGTCTTGAGCTGTGGCGCTGCCGTGCCTGTCGGGAACCGTTCGAGCACGTCAGGGAGATCTGATGGTCGCACCCGCCCTTCCCGTTCGGCGCCGTGGACGGCGGGCCGTCTTCCACCCGCTGCGGATCGCGCGGATCGAGCCGCTGTGCGCGGACGCCGCCGCCGTGACGTTCGATGTGCCACCGGAGTTGGCCGAGGAGTTCGCGTTCGCCCCGGGGCAGACGCTGACGCTGCGCCGCCGGGAGGCGGGCGGCGAGGAGCGCCGCTCCTACTCGCTGTGCGCGCCGCCGGGCGCCGCGCCCCGCATCGGGGTGCGGCTGGTGCCCGGGGGGCTCTTCTCCACCTGGCTGGTGCGCCGGGCGCGGGTCGGGGACGTCGTGGAGGTGATGGGCCCCGTCGGCGGCTTCACCCCGGACCTGGGGCGGCCGGCGCACCATGTGCTGGTCGCCGCCGGCTCGGGCGTCACGCCCATGGTGTCGATCGCGCCGTCGGTGCTGGCGGCCGATCCGCGCAGCCGGGTGACGCTGCTCTACGGGAACCGGGGCAGCGACAGCGTGATGTTCGCCGAGGAACTGGCGGACCTCAAGGACCGCTTCCCCGCGCGGGTCACGCTGGTGCATGTGCTGTCCAGGGAGCCGAGGGAGGCGGACGTGCTCTCCGGCCGGCTGGACGCGGCGCGCCTGGCACGGCTGCTGCGGGCGTTGCTCGACCCGCGCACCCCGCACGAGTGGTGGCTGTGCGGGCCGTGGGGGATGGTGCGGGAGGCGCGGCGGGTGGTCGGGGAGTTCGGCGCCGAACCCGCGCGGGTGCACCAGGAGTTGTTCCACGCCGAGGGCGAGGAGCCGGCGCCTCCCCCGCGGGCGGCGGAGCCCGGCGGCGAGGGCCCGTCGAGCCGGGTGACGGTGCTGCTCGACGGGCGCGCCACCACCTTCGACCAGCCAGCTGACGGCCGGGTCCTGGAGCACGCGCAGCGGGTCAGGCCCGACCTTCCGTTCGCGTGTCGCGGCGGGGTGTGCGGCACCTGCCGGGCGCGGGTGACGGACGGGTCGGCGCGGATGCGCAGGAACTTCGCGCTGGAGCCGGCGGAGGTCGAGGCCGGCTATGTGTTGACCTGTCAGGCGCTGCCCGAGTCCGACCGGCTCACCGTCGACTTCGACAGCTGACGAAGCGGAGCCGCGCGGAGCCGGCCGCGGGCGGGCGTCGCCTTCTTCGTGGAATCATGGAACGGACCTGGTGGTTCCAGCGAAGGAGACAGCCCCCGCATGTTCGACGCACTGAAGAACCTCAAGAAGAAGGCCGAGGGCCTCGCCGAGACCCACAGCGACAAGATCGCGCAGGGGGTGGAGAAGGTCGGCGACTTCGTCGACACCAAGACGTCCGGCAAGCACAGCGACAAGATCGACGGCGCCGTCGGCAAGGCACAGGGCTATGTCGAGAAGCTCGGCGACAAGGACGGCAAGGACAACAAGGACGACAACGACGGCAAGGGCGGCCCGGGCGTCACGAAGGGCTGACGCGCCCGGCGCCCAACGGCCAGGTCAGTCCCTGGCCTCGGGGGCGGGGTACCCGCGCCACTCGGAGGCGAGGACGGACCAGACCTGCTTGTCGTAGCGGACGCCGTCGTAGGGCCAGGTCTCGCGCAGGGTGCCCTCCAGCGTCATGCCGAGGCGTTTGGCGACGGCGATGCTGCGCTCGTTGTCGGCGCGGCACTGCCATTCGGCGCGGTGCAGCCCACGGGTGAGGAACGCCCAGTCGATGAGCGCGCCGCACGCCTGCGTGATCAGGCCGTGGCCGGCGCCGGCCGGCTCGGTCCAGCAGCCGATCTCGCAGTTGCCCTGGACGGCGTCGAAACCCGCGAACAGCACGCCGCCGACGAGGGTGTCGTCGCGCCAGACGCCGTAGAGCCGGGCCCGGTCGAGGGCTCGGCCCTCGGCGTACCGGCGGAGCGTGGCACGCGCCCCCTCGACGTCGTCGGTGACGAAGGTGCGACCGACCCACGGACGGATGGTGTCCCTGGCCCGGTCGAGGTGGGCGGCGTACTCCTCGGCGTGGCTGGCTTCCAGCGCGCGCAGCACCGCGTTGTCCCGCAGCTGGAACGAGAACAATGGGACCCCCATCACCCGGCATGATCACGTGCCATAGCAGCATGCCATGGGTGGGCGGTGCGCACGACCTTCGGGGGGAACCCCGCTCAGGCGGCGGGCGGGTCCGCCAGGTGATCGCCGGCGATGCCGACCTTGTCCGGGGTGAAGAAGTCCCGGACGGCGCCCTCCCAGGCGGTCACCTCGATCCGGTCGTCGGCCGACGGGCCCAGGGCGTCGAAGACGGCGTCCACCCGGTCGGGGGCGAAGCCGATCGCGGTCATCAGCGCCAGGAAGACGTCCCGCGCGATCGTTCCCCTGCCCTCCGGGTCGCCGAGCGGGGCCAACGCGCGGGCGAACGCGGCGACGGTGTCGGCGAACCGCTCCGGGGAGAGCACGACGCCGCTGTACTCGTCGAAGTCGATCCGCCCGTCGCCATCGGTGTCCAGGGCGGCGGCCAGCGCCTCCCACCAGTTGCGGAACTCGACCCGCACGACCTCCCGTTCGGCCGGGGTGGAACGCCATGCCGCCGCGTCCACCCGGCTCCCCATCAACGCGAAGTCCGCCTGCTCCAGCACGCCGTTTCCATCGGCGTCGAGCACGGAGAAGAGAACCCTGACCCGGTTGAGCACCTCGTCACGCATGGACGTCCCACCCTGTTTCTCGAAGGTTCTCGAAGGTTCTCGAAGGCTCGCGGCTTCTCTCGGATGCTTCCCGTGCGTTCTCCGGCCGCGCACCTCGACGCGGCGAACGGGCCGCCCTTCCGGTCGGCCGCCCCAACTATCCGTCGACGCGCGGCGGTTCGGGAGTACCGGGCGAGCTGATACACCCGAAAGGGGGATGGTGGAGCGAACGGCGCACGGCCCCGCGCCGGGGGGCGCGCCCCGGCGTGGGACGGGAGCCGGCGGGGCTCAGATCACGCGGAACAGGTCGGCGGCGGCGTGCACGTCGGTGAGATCCCCGATGGCGCGGAGGTTGTCGCAGAGGGCGTCGAGGACCGAGCCGGCCTCGGCGGCGCGCGGGGCGCCGACGGCGACGCCGAAGACCCGGAAGCCCAGCCGGTGTTTGGCGTCGTTCCAGCCGCGCGTCCACTCCTCGGTGACATCGCACTCGTCGTCGGTGATCAGCACGATGTCGCCCCGGGCGCGGGCCGCGGCGTCGAACTCCTCCGCGAGCAGCTCGCCGGCGGCGGTCAGCGGCGCCTGGTAGCTGGTGCCGCCACCGAGGAACGTCTCGGCGAAGTCGAGCACCCGGGCGATGTCGGCGGGCCCGCCGGCGGGGAAGCGGAAGACCCGCAGCCGGTCGGCTGACGAGAACAGGATGCCGACGAAGTCCCGCCCGCCCTGGCGTGCCTGATCCAGCAGCGCCAGGGCGCATGCCTTGGCCCACGCCTCCCGGGTGACGCCGCCGGGGCCCGCCTCGTACATGGAGTGCGAGGTGTCCACACAGGCGACGATGGCGCCCCGGCCCGTGGGCCGCTCCCCCTCGCTGTCGTAGATCATCAGCTCCCCCGCGGCATAGCGGGCGGCGAACACCGCGCGCAGCTCGGGCAGCCCGAGGTTGACCAGCTCGGCGGGGACGACCCGGGAGAGGTCGTCGCCGAGGGTGACGCCGACCAGCTCCCCGCCGGTGTGCTCCACCCTGCGGGCGCGCTCGCCGTCGGCCATCCGCCGGAAGCGGCCGATCAGTTCGGCCCACCGGGCGAGACGGCCGGTGCGCAGCCGCTCGGCGAGCCGGGCGCGCTGGTCGAACGGCATGCGTTCCAGCTCGCCGGGGCCGACGCCCCACGCCCGCATCAGCGCGGTCTCCGCCCGGGCGGCTTCGGCGGCCCGCGCCGCCGCGTTCCGCGCGGTGGCGCGGACGCCGGGGGCCGCCGCGGCGAGGGACCGGTCGAGGCCACGCGCGGCTTCGGCGGCCCGCGCCACCGCCTCGTCCCCGGCGTTCGCCGTGCCTTCGGCGGCCCGCTGGGCCCGTGTCGCCCGCTCGGCCTGTTCCTGGGCGTCGCGGGACCGCTCCAGCAGGCGGCGCAGCGCGGTGGCCAGGGCGAGGACGGCCATGGCCGCGGCATACGGGTCGCCGACCGTCTCCCGGCGCAGCTCGGCGAACTCGGGCGCCGTGAGCAGCCCGGTGACGATCTGGTGGTTGACCCATCGGGAGGGGGCCGTCTCGGCGCGGTCGCGCACCCTCGGCGCGGCCTTGTAGGCGGCCAGGAACACGTCGGCGAGCAGATCGGCGCTGTGCGGGTGGCGCGCGGCCAGCTCCGCGGCGAGATCACGTAGCCCGGCGGACCGCTCGTAGGTGTCGCGCCACGCCATCAGGTCGCACTGGTCCCCGACCACGGCTGCGGTCCCCGGCGTGGCGGCGTCCCAGCGGCGCGCCGACTCCCGGGGGCGGCCCGCTGTCCCGTCCATGGTGTGGCTCCTTCGCGGGTTCAGAGCTGGGACTGCACCATGCTCGCGTCCATGCCCAGCGCCTCCGTGAGGACGCGGGCCCGGACGGCGCGCTGGCGGCCGATGACCCGGTCGATGGCGGCGGTCGACCGGCCGGCGCCCGCCGCCTCCAGGCGCAACTCCCCCAGTCTCCTTCCCGCCCTGGCGAGCGTGCTGTGGGCCCGTTTGATGACCCACTCGCTCAACGCCTCGCGGGACTGCCCCGCCATGGCGTCGAGTTGGGCCTCCAGCTCCTCGACCGCGTCGGCCAGGTCGAGTGCCTCCTTGGCGTCCGGGTTGACCAGGTGCAGCACCTCGCGTTCGACGGTGGGGCGCTGGGCCGGGGAGTCCCACAGCACATGGGTCAGCACCGACAGGTCCGTCTCGGCGACCGCCGGGCGGCCGTCGAGGTAGGCGGATGCCTGGAGCAGGCGCACCGCCTGCCGCCAGCGGCGGTCGGAGGCGATGAGCTCCTTGCGGCGGAGCGCCGCCCGCAGCGTGCACACGGCGTCCACGACCGTGTCGGGGACGGCGACGCCGGGGACGGCCTCGGCCACGGCGTGCCGTAGCGCGGCCAGCTCGACGGTGGTCCGCGCCGGTGGGTCGGGGAGGCTGACGGCGGATCTGACCAGCGCGGCGAAGTTGGCGGGGTCGGCCAGATAGCCCACCTCGACGCGTACCAGCAGTCGGTCGTAGATCGCGCCGGAGTCCTCCCCCGCTGGCAGTTCGTTGCTCGCCGTGATGGCCCCGATCAGGGGACAGCGGATCGGCTCGCCGCCGCTCTCGGGGTGGTAGATCCGCTCGTTGAGGTAGCCGAGGGTCTCGTTCAGGGCGGCCGTGGAGCACTTGAATATCTCGTCGATGAAGGCGATGTGCGCGGTCGTGGCGCGGCCCTCGTAGATCTGCCGGTACTCGCCCCGGGCCAGGGCGGCGACGTCGACGGGGCCGAACATCCTGGTCGGCGCGGTGAACTTGCTCAGCAGGATCTCCCAGTAGGACGCGCCCTCGATCCGGCCCGTCAGCTCCCGGGCCATCTCGGACTTCGCCGTTCCCGGTGGGCCGAGCACCAGCGAGTGCCGGCCGGCCAGCAGCGTCACCACCAGCGTCCGCACCACGTCCTCCCGCTCGTAGAAGCGGTCGGACAGTTCGGCGCTGATCGCCCGCAGCCGCTCGGCGGTGTCCCGCACGTCGTGTGCCTCCATGTGCCGCTCTCCTGCCCGCGATGCCGGGTGGGCGCCGGCGGGCCGGCGTCCCGGTGGTTCTGCCCAGGTCCAACCGTAGGCGCGGGGGTCCTCCCGGTGCCCGAGGGGGGCGGCGTTCTCAGAACGAGCTGTCAGAGGGAGCTGTCAGAAGGAGAGAGACCAGGAGTTGAGGGTGCCGTCGTCGAGGTAGACGTCGTCGGTGAGCTTCAGGGTCCAGGTGCCGTCGGCCCCGGCGGCCGAGGCGTCCACCGTGTACTCGTGCGGCCCGTCGACCGGGTCCAGCTCGAAGGCCGTGCCGTCCGGCGCCACCAACTCCAACTCCACCTCGTCGACATACCGGTGCTCGATATCGATGGTGACCCGCAGTTCACCGGGGGCGTGGCCGCCGATGCCGCTGACCTCGATGGTCGACTCGGATTCGACGTTCTCCTCGATGGTCAACGATGCCGTGTTGGTGAACGTCCTGGTGTTCCCCGAGGCCCCCGAGCCGCCCGAGCCGGCTCCGAACCGCAGCGACCAGGAGTTCAACGTGCCCTCGTCCAGCCCCGCGGTGTCCCGGACCACCAGGACCCACATGCCGTCCGCGCCGGCGGCGGACGCGTCCACCGTGTACTCGTGCGGCTCGTCGAACGCCTCCAACTCGAAGGCCGTACCGTCCGGCGCCACCAACTCCAACTCCAGGTCACCGACATGCTCGTGGCTGATGTCGACGGCGACCCGCAACGCCTGCGGGGCGCTGCCCCCCACGCCCGCGACGTCGATCGTCGACTCGATCGTGGCCTCGTCGGGGATGGACACGGGCGTGGTGCTCGTGAAGGACCCATCGCCCAGCGAGGTGCCCCCGATGTCCGAGCCGGCTCCGAACCGCAGCGACCAGGAGTTCAGCGTGCCCTCGTCGACCGCGGCGGTGTCCCGGACCACCAGGGCCCACATGCCGTCCGCGCGGGCGGCGGAGGCGTCCACCGTGTACTCGTGCGGCCCGTCGAACGCCTCCAACTCGAAGGCCGTACCGTCCGGCGCCACCAACTCCAACTCCAGGTCATTGATGTGTTCGTGGCTGATGTCGACGGCGACCTCCAGCTCCCGGGGGGCGTTGCCGCCCACGCCGACGACCTCGATCGTGGACTCCGCCGTGGCGTTGTCCGTGATCTGGACCGGCGTCTGGTTGGCGAACGCTCCGCCGCCCCCGTCGTCCGGGTCCGAGTCCCCCGCCCGGTTGACGGCGATCAGCACGACCACGAGCACGCCGAGGCCGAGGGCCACGATCCAGCCCAGCCACTTCAGGCCCGAGCCCCGGGAGGGCGGCGGGGGCGGCGCCGGGGTCGGCGGGGCCGCCCAGGCCAACGGGGTCGGCCAGGCCGTCGCCGTGGGCATCGCCTGGGGCGGCACCGTCGACAGTTCCGTGACGATCGCCGTCGGGGTGGCGGCCACCGGCGGCGGCGTGGACACCGGCGGGGCGTCGAGCAGGTCGAACGCCTCGGCGATCGTCGGGCGGTCGCCGGGCGCCTTGGCCAACAGCCGGTTGACGAGGGGCGCCAGGGCCTCGGCCCGCTGGAGCTGCGGGGGGTCATCGTAGGCCACCGCGTGCAGCGAGGCGGCCGTGGAGCCCCGGTCGAAGGGGGAGGCGCCTTCGACCGCCTCGTGCAGCGTCACCCCGAGGGAGAAGAGGTCGCTCGGCGCCTGCCCCTTCTCGCCGAGGACGCGTTCCGGCGCCATATAGGGGGCGGAACCCACCACGCTGCCCGTCACGGTCAGCGAGACGTCCGTCTCGTGGGTCGCGATCCCGAAGTCGGTCAGCAGGATCGCGCCGTTGTCGGCGAGCAGGACATTGGCCGGCTTGATGTCACGGTGCACGATCCCCGCGCCGTGCGCGGCGGCGAGCGCCTTCAGCATGGCCCTGGCCACGTCGGTCGCCTCGCTCAGCGACAGAGGACCGGACTCCTGGAGGCGCTCCCCCAGGGAGCGGCCCACCACGAGCTGCATGGCTATCCAGGGAATGTCGTCCTCGACGACGACATCGTGCACGCTCACGATGTGGGGGTGGTCCCGAAGCCTGGCCGCGTTGAGGACCTCGCGCTCCGATCGCCTGATCCGGTCCTCCTGCTCGGCGGCGGACGAGGACGGCGGCAGGAACAGCCCCTTGAGCGCGACGTCCGCCTGAAGTCGCTGGTCACGCGCCTTCCAGACCCTCCCGAAGCCACCGCTGCCGATCAGCTCGGTGAGCTCGTACCGCCCGCCGATCAGTTTCCCCGGTCCCACGGTGTGGTCCATGCCCAGCGCTCCCGCGTGGTCGAACAATACGGCTGGTGGACAGCGTAGATCACGATGCCGGGCCGGGCGGCCCCTTCCACAGGGGCGAAGTCCCCTCAGGCAGGCATGAGTTGGGGACAGATCGGCGACGCGTCGGCCGCCGGGCACGAGAACGGCCCGCACGGGCGCCGCAGGAGCGGTGCGGCGGCCCTCCCGGGACGCGGAGCACACCGGAAACACCGTCATGGGTGAACAAAATGTGGGAGCGCTCCCAAGATTGCGACCAAAGTGCGTACCTGTCAAGACCTTTGGGGCCACCTCGCGACCAGCCCGCAACTTCCCTGGTGTGCAACCACTCCCCGGTTGCAGCGTCATCACATTTTTCGCACAGAAGTCTGGTGCGGCGCGCGACGAGGCGCTAACTTCCCCTCAGCCAGTGGGAGCGCTTCCAAGAAGCCTGGCCGTTCAGACGCGCATCGTCCCGATCGCCTCGGGTCGCCGTGCGAGGCACCGGAACCGGTCATCACCGAAAGGACTCTCCATGAGCCGCACCAACTCACCACCCCGACGCAGACGCCGCGCACTGCTGACCGCCGGGGTCCTCGCCGTCGCCACGCTGGGCACCGGCAGCCTGGCGCAGGGCACCGCCTCCGCCGCCGACTTCGCCTGCGAGGTCGACTACGCGACGAACGACTGGGGTTCGGGCTTCACGGCCAACCTCACCATCACCAACACGGGCTCCACCGCGACCAACGGCTGGGAACTCACCTACGCGTACGCCGGCAACCAGACCCTCTCGCAGGGCTGGAACGCGACCTGGTTCCAGAGCGGGCGGACCGTCACCGTGTCGGACACCGGCTGGAACGGCGCCATCGCCCCCGGGGCCTCCGTGAGCTTCGGCGGCAACTTCACCTACTCGGGAACCAACGCGGCGCCGACGAGCTTCGCGGTCAACGGGGTCACCTGTGGCGAGGACGGCGGCCCCGGCCCCGGCCCGGATCCCGACCCGCCGGGGGACCGTGTGGACAACCCCTACCAGAACGCCGGCGTCTACGTGAACCCGGACTGGTCGGCCAACGCCGCCGCCGAGCCGGGCGGTTCGGCCATCGCCAACGAGCCCACCGGTGTCTGGCTCGACCGGCGCGCCGCCATCGAGGGCGGCTCGGCCGGCAACAGCACGGGCCTGCGCGAGCACCTCGACAACGCGCTGGTCCAGGCCCAGGACCACGAGAACTTCGTGTTCCAGGTCGTGGTCTACAACCTGCCGGGCCGTGACTGCGCCGCGCTCGCCTCCAACGGTGAGCTGGCCGCCGATGACATCGACACCTACAAGGACGAGTTCATCGACCCGATCGCGGAGATCCTCGGCGACCCGGCCTACGCCGACCTGCGGATCGTCACGGTCATCGAGATCGACTCGCTGCCGAACCTCATCACCAACGTCAGCCCGCGCGTGACCGCGACGCCCGGCTGTGACGAGATGCTGGCCAACGGCAACTACCAGGCGGGCATCGCCTACGCCCTCCAGGAGTTGGGCGCCATCCCCAACGTCTACAACTACGTGGACGCCGGCCACTACGGCTGGATCGGATGGGACGACAACCTCGGCGCCTCCGCCGAGCTCTTCCACGACGTCGCCGTCGACAGCGGTTCGGTGCACAACGTGCACGGGTTCATCGTCAACACCGCCAACTACGGCCCGGCGGTCGAGCCCTACTACGGCATCGGCGACTCGGTCAACGGCACCTCGGTGCGGGAGAGCTCCTGGATCGACTGGAACCGCTATGTCGACAACCAGTCCTTCGCCCAGGGGTTCCGCACCGAGCTGGTCTCGCTCGGGTTCGACTCCGGCATCGGGATGCTGATCGACACCTCCCGCAGCGGCTGGGGCGGCCCCGACCGTCCGACGGGCCCGGGACCGCAGACGGACGTGGACGCGTATGTCGAGGGCAGCCGGGTCGACCAGCGGTTCCAGGCCGGCAACTGGTGCAACCAGGCCGGTGCCGGGCTCGGTGAGCGGCCCGAGGTCGCACCCGCCGCCGGCATCGACGCCTACGTGTGGATCAAGCCCCCGGGCGAGTCGGACGGCTCCAGCGAGGAGATCCCGAACGACGAGGGCAAGGGCTTCGACGAGATGTGCGACCCCACCTACGAGGGCAACCCGCGCAACAACCACAACATGTCCGGCGCCCTGGGTGACGCTCCCATCTCCGGCCACTGGTTCTCCGCGCAGTTCCAGGAGCTGCTGGCGAACGCCTACCCGCCCCTGTGACCCGGTGTCGGGCGACCTCCCGTTGATCCCCTGACGGAGCTCCGCACCGGGCCCCGGCTCCACCACCGCCGGGGCCCGGTGCGGCCCTTCCCGCTCGCCGCCGCCCATCCGTGGGGGGCGGCGGGCGGTGTGCGTATTGCCACCCGGGGAGCACGCTGGCATCATCCGGCCGTGACCACTGCTGGGGGGCCGAGCTGCCTGATCGTGACGGGGATGCCGGGCGCTGGGAAGTCGACCGTGACCAGGCTGGTCGCGGAGAAGCTGGCGCGTTCCGCCCGGCTCGACGGCGATGAGCTCAACAAGATGATCGTCAGCGGATTCGTCTGGGCCCTGGGCGAGCCCGCCGACGAAGCGGCACGGCAGGTCGAGCTGCTGCACCGCAATCTGTGCACGCTGGCGAACAACTTCGCCGAGGCCGGCTTCACGCCCCTGATCGACGCGATGATCCCGTCCCGCGAGAAGCTGGACGTCTTCCTCGATCTCCTCACACCTCGCCGGGTCCTGTTCGTCGTCCTCGCCCCGGGCATCGAGGTCTGTCAGTACCGCAACAGCGTCAGGGATCCACGTGACCGGTTCGACTTCGACGGCTACGAGGCCCTCGACGCCGCCATGAGACGCGAACTCGGCGACGCCGGCTGGTGGTTCGACACGGCGGCCCTCACCCCCGCCCAGACCGCCGACCACATCGTCCACGAAGCGCCCGGCCGCGCCCTCGTGAACTGACCGCGCGCGTCCAAGAGCCGGTGGACGGCTTCGGGCCGCCGCTGCGGCCCCGGGGCGGCGCCGTCCGTCCTCCGGTGGCCGTCCGGCTGGCCGTATCCCGGGGCCAGCACTACCTCCCCCGCGGCCAGCGGCTCGTCGGGGCGGTTGACGCGGTTCGCCAACGGAGCCGTCCACAGCTCGCGGCGGGTCCGCGGCCCACGCGCCGCCGCGAGCGGGAGACCCGTCCGCCGGCCACCACGTCGAGCGGGGTTCCGACGTCTCCCCCAGCCGCTCGCCGTCCTCGGCCCGGGACGGGTGGAAGAGCGTGCTGAAGGAGGTGCCCGAGCCGGCGTCGCCGAAGCAGGCCAGCCCGGGAGTGGGCCATGGGACCCGGCGCCGGCACCGGCGGCGACTGGCCCTGGACGTCCTTGACGGGCCGACAGCCCGGGGCCCGCGCCACCGGTGATCGTCGCCGAGGGCGCCGCCGTCGGAACGCCTTCGCGCCGACCTGACGGAGACCCGGCGCTCCGGACCGATCCTCGTCAGCCCAGGAAGCTCAGCCGCACCTGGCGGTCGGGGTTGGCGATGTTGGTGTCCGCCAACCTCCGCAAAGGCAACCCCAGGGTAACTCGCTCACGACGCCCACCGGGCCGGTGCCGTGGCCATCGCTCGCGGGATGACCACGGCGGCTGAGGTACCCACCCACCGGCGTTCAACGGAGCCCGCCGCACCAGTACGGCCCCCTGCTGGCCCTCAATCAGGAGTCGTGGCGACTGGTCACCACCATCGCCGTCCCCGCGAGAGCCGCTCCCACTGGCGTCTCGGCCCACTCGGCAAGCAACAGTGGTCTCTCGTCTACCGACTTCAGCAAGCGGACGAGTTCGTCGGCACTCGGCGCCTGCGGAAGAGCACAGCTGGCGACCGGATTTCCCGTCGCACTGGTGCCCTCTCCGTACTCTTCGTCGGGGTCGTCCGGCTCCCAAAGCCCGATCTCGATCTCCCACGAGGCGTCGTCATCATCGGGCTCCGGTGCTTCGATCGTCAGGTAGAAGCCGTGCGAGCCGTACGGCTCGGCAAAGAGCCGACAGCTCGGGTCGTCCAGTGAGGCCCGCATTTCGCCGACCCGAGAGTGCACAGCGACTAGAACCCGAAGGTCGGCAACGGCTTTCTCCCGCTCCTCCGCGGAGAATCCCGCCTCACGGTCATCGAGCTGCTCTCGCGTCTCGTCGCTCAACGTATCCAGTCCGTCGTCGCTCTTAACGAAAGGGTGACCGAACTCCCACAAGCGCTCGATCTCCGGTTCATCCTCCTCGGAAGTCCCCGAATAGTCGGCGAGCGCCGCACGCAACTCACGCTCCTCCACCTCTAGCTCGGAACGGATCGCCCTACTGACCGTGTCTGGCAGTGCCACCAAGGCACTTTCCAGATCAACGAGCGCCTGGTGAAGCCGAAGGCAGACGTACTCGTACCACAAACTGTGGGCGCCGCTGAGAAGATCCGCGCGGCCAGCGACGTCGGTCAGCGCCGCGAGATGCGTGAGCGGGTAGTAGCGCACACGTCGTTCCCGGCAGTCGTGGATGCTGATGGGGAAGGTGACGAAAGCGGAGACTCGGTTGAGAGCATCGACGATTGGAGCCGCGAGACGAGAGTCGGCCAGACTCGTCACGGTCTTGGACACGACACCGCCAGAATCTTGGTAAGTCGCCAGAATCTGGATCTTTCCACGGTTGGCGTGCTGGGAGTAGATGGTCAAGGAGAACGCCTTTCACCTGTCCGGAACACAACAGCGGACGGGACAGGTACGCGGGGAGTCTGGAAGAAGGCGGTGGCGAGGGTGCTTTCCGACGCCCCGTACCTCAAGATGACCGGAGGTGGCCCAGGTGCTGTCCCAGGCTCCATTCCTGCCGACAGGCTAGACGGATGCCCTGCGCATCGCAACCAGGTTCTCACCGTCGCTCGAGGCAGGACAGATGGATGGCAATAACTCTCCACAAGGCTCGGCCTACTGGGGTGACTGTGACGTGGCCATCAGCTGCGGTGCCCTGTGCAAGGCACTGGAGCAGCCGTAATCCCGGCACGGTGAGAAGGCCCAGAGAAGCTGCGTCCCCTGGAGGAGCTAGTGTCCGACACCGACGGAAGCTGCGCTGCAAATGACCATGGGGCCCGCCACGGGCTTGCGGCCGAAGTGGCGGTGATGTTCGCCGAAGTGCAGCGCGCCGACTCCAAGGCCACGACACTGTGCGGCATCGCCGGAGGCATGATGGGTGTGGACATCGCAGCGCTCTCAGCCGCCCGCGAGTCCGGCTGGCTGCCCCTGATCACTCTGACAACTGCCGCCGCTCTTCTTGCCGTGGCTCTGATCATCGCTATGTCCGCGATCCGCCCCGCCCTCCCACGAGACGGTCGTCTCAGGACATTCGCGGGCACCACACCAGCCAACGACCAATCCGAGGGAAGCTCGCCAGCCTGCCCCGCGGGCTGCGGCGATGGCCACCTCCGGGCGGACGCCGCAAAGCTGGCGTTGTTCACCACCCTCGCACAGCAAAAGTTCCGTGCCGTCAAATGGGCTGTCGACTTTGTGGCGACAGCCACAGCAGTCGCCACACTTGGGCTGTTGATCCTGTACGTCTCTTCTTGAGAGCATCACCGCAGGACGGCCATTACTTGGGGTGAGTATGTGTCAGCCGTATCTGTCAGTCATAGGTCAGCAGTTGTGGTCCCGCTTGTGCGGTCTGACCCCGGTCCGCGTCCGGCCGGCCAGGAGCGTGCTGTTGCGGCAGGGGGATCCCGGCACTCATGTCATCCTTCTGGCCTCCGGTTCGGCCCTGATCACACTGACCGGATCTCACGGGGAACGGACGCTTCTGGCGGTACGTGGAGCCGGTGAACTTCTGGGCGAGCTCGCCGTCCTGGACGAGCAGCCACGCACCGCATCGGTCATTGCTGCCGAGGATTGCCGGGTTCACATCGTCCCGCGTGGGGATTTCCTTGCCTTCGTGGACCGCCACGCGCTGCTGGCCCCCTTGCTGCGCCACGCCATCACACGGGTCCGCGAGGCAGAGGCGGTGCGCCTGGAGATGGCTACCGCCCCGGTATCGATGCGTCTGGCCTCGGCCCTCGGCCGCCTCCTCCAAGCCGCCTCCACCGCCGGTGCCGAGTACCTCGTGCGCCTGACGCAGGCAGAGCTGTCGGAGATGATCGGCGCCTCCCGCAACGCCGTGGGGTCGGCGTTGCGGCCATGGCGTGAGCAGGGCTGGCTCGCCACCGAGGCAGGCGGCGGGCTGTCGATCCGGGACTTCGCATCAATCCAGGCACACGCGCGCACCCAGAGGTGACCGACCGCACTCCTGCGGTGCCCACTACTGTGCACCGCCTCGACCCGGGGGCGACAAGCATGGGGCACTCACACCCCGTCACGATGGGAAGGCCCCTTACCCATGTCATCTCCCCTCCCACCCCACACGCACGATGTACCGCAGGAGCAGGCGCTCCTGGTCGTCGATATGAAGGGATACAGCCGGATCCCTGAGGCCCTGATGGCACCTGCCCGGGCCGACCTGGACCGTATGCTGGCCGCCGCGTTCACGCACAGTGGGCTCGGCGCCGGAACAGCTCTGGAAATCACGATCAAGGACAGCGGCGACGGTGCCATCTTCGTCGTGCCCGCCCGGTACGCCGCACGGCTGGTCGACCCCCTCCTCACCCACCTCGGCCAGGAGCTGGCTCGTCACGAGCAGACCCGGCTGGCCAGCGCAGCACCCATCCGGCTGCGTGCGAGCGTGCACGTCGGCCCTCTGCAGCCCCCCGACTACCGGGGTGACGCCATCAACGTCGCCTGCCGTCTGGTCGACAGTGACGCAGCCCGCCGGGCTCTGACTGCGGCCGAGGACCACAATCTGCTCCTGGCCGCTGCGGTCTCGAACACGGTCTTCCACCGGACCGTACTGGCGCAACGCACTCAGACTCTCAGGAAACACCACTTTCACCGGGCCACCGCCCGCGTCGAAGACAAGCCTGGGTTCGAGGAGACGTGCTGGGTTTTCGTACCCGGACTGGGGCCGACGGCGATCAGCCCTCACCTCACTCCAAACGGGACTGCGCCGCCCGACGAGGAGCATCAGGCCACCCGGCGTACGGCGGAGCACACGCAAGCGGACGCATCGCGGCCCGACGTGCGGCAGAGGGCCAAGGCTACTGGCAAGGCACGACTGATCCAGGTCGCCGGCAACTACAACCCCGGTCCGGAGCAGTCATGACAGGCACCGAGGCGGCACCACACCAGCAGGCCGAGGCTTCCGGCCACGCACGACTGACGCAGGTCGCTGGCGACTACGAGGAGCACCACCACCAGTACGTACGAGGCTGGGAATATCTGCGCGGCATCGGCGTAGACGATCACGAGCTGGATTTCGTGGAACAGGCATTCGTCGACCCCAAAGGTTCTCAGAACACCGGCCAAGTGGAAAGCGCCGCCGGCCTGCTCCGCGGCCCACACGCGCGAAGCAACACACTGGTGCTCTGCGGGGAGGCCGGCACGGGGAGGCGTACCACCGCCCTGCGTGTCCTTCGCCAGGCAGATGTACCACGAGAACGGATCCGCTGGCTGGTGCTGGACTGGGACCGACCGCGCACAGAACAGATTCCCCACACCAAGGGGTACGGCTTCGTCCTGGACCTGACCGGATTCCGAGCCCTGCCGGAAGACTTCTACGCCGGGCTGGCCGACTACCAGAAAGACGCTGAAGCCTCCGAGGCCCTCCTGATCATCCTCGCCGACCCTGGCAGTTGGAAGCCTGAGTCACTCACCACCACACCCGCGGTACGTATGATCCGTCCTCCGTCGCCAGATGTCGCCCGAGCCCACCTGCACCACCTGGCAGCCGACAGGATCGACTGGCTGAACCAGACTCCTCTGAGCGGCTTGCTCACCCCGGCGGCGCCTCCCGGCGACGCCGCTCGCCTGGCTCGGCTGATCGCACAGGCCGAAGTGGGCGGCGAAGTTGCGGTCCGGCAGGAGTTCACCGACTGGCACGACCATTTGAAGGACTGGTTCGAGAGGCACTCGGCGCAGGACGACCTCCGCGAAAGAGCACTCCTGGTGGGCAGTGCGCTGCTGGAGAAGGTACCGGCGGACATCGTGCTCGCCGCAGCAGATCAGCTCTTCACGAAGGTCGGCGGCAAGCTGCCTCCCGGTGGGGCACTGGCCGGCCGTGATCTCGACATGCGCCTCAAGGCCGTCAATGCCTGTCAAGTGGACGGCGAAGCAATCTCCCTGGATTCCGACCGGCACGGACTGTCCGAAGCCCTCCTGAAGTACGTATGGCAACAGAGGCCGCAACTGCGACCTGTGTTGCTGGAATGGGCCTCCCACATCAGCCAGCCACACGGGATCGCCGTGGGCCACCTGCGGCGCATCGCCGACTGTCTGGTCCGGCTCGCTCTGCTGCCCGGGGGGTCCACAGTCTTGTCTGTGGCGATCGCTTGGATCGAGAAGGGCCGGGCGGCGCACCGGCAGCTGGCGCTCGGAATCGTCGAGACTATGGCACTCCACCCGGTCACAGGGGTCGTCGTCCGCAAGCAGCTGTACGACTGGGCACAGCAGAAGTCCACCAGCGAGGAGCTGACCAAGGCAATCGCCGAGATCTGCTCGGGTCAGCTGGGTCAGCTGTACCCCCGCATCGCTCTGACCCGGCTGCGCCTGCTGGCCTCGAAGGACGACGAAGCGGCGCGCGAGGCAGTGGCAGAGGCGGTACGCACCCTGGCCAGTACGCCTGATCAGCGCATCCTGGTGCTGTCGGAGATCGTCAACTGGGCCGAGTCCACCGACACCACGATCCGCAGAGCGGGAGCAAGCACGTTCTTGGCCCTGACCGACATCTCCAGCGACACGCTCCTGCCACTGCCCGAAAACCCAGAGGGCGCCGACGACGAGGAAGACGCCCAGACCCCTGACCTGTTCGCCCGAGGCTGGCGTGCGGCCCTTCGGGAACCCTCCACCGCTGACGCAGCCCACGACCGGCTGGCCGCTTGGCTGGACTCCTCCAAACTGACGGACGAGCAGGTACTCCCCATGGCCGCAACGGTGTTGCGCGGACACATCGGTCAGGCCGGAGCCGCCGGACTGCTGGTGGGCTCCTCTGGCAGCTCAGAACTGGGTCGGGCCCGGCGCTTGAAGCTGCTAGACCTGCTGGTCTCCGCACAGAAACCCGGAGCTGACACGCCCGGTGCGGACCCGAGCCCGCACGACGACGGCTCCCCCTCACCGACGTGAGATTTCTGCCACGACGCAGGAAAAGCACACGCGCTGGCATCGCCCATCCGCTCGCCCTCAACGGTGAGCGGATGGCCAGTCGCATCACCGGCGTGTATTTCACGGTTCGCATCACCGGAGCATGGCGGTGGAAACACAGCGAACCTCCCGAGCATCGCGATCCTGCAGTCCCCGCGCGCGATCACCTACGCCGCCAGGCGGGCCGCGTCCTGAGCCAGCATTCCATCCTCGATCCGGAAGCGGCCCAGGACGCGGCCAACACGATCCTGACGCGCTGGAGCCGGCCTCTCCCCGGGCTGGAGGTGATCGGCGAGATTCGTCTGGGCACCCCCGCCCGGAACGACACCGCCCTGGCCGAAGAACACACCCGCCGACGACAGGCAGCCGACCTGGCACAAGAAGAGGAGCTGGCCCGCCTGACTCACCTACAGCAGGTGCTGGCAGACCCGGACTTGCGCCGCGTGTGGTGGATGGCTCGTTTCCCCGACCGGTTCACCGATCTCGCATCACTCACAGAGGCCCTCCAAGGGCTACCCCTGCCTCGCGAACTCTATGACGACGACATTCGCGGAGACATCCGACGCTTCACCGACCAGCTCGTCACTGAACTGCACACGCCTGAGCAGCGCGAGCTCTTCCTCCGAGCGCTCGTCCGCACCCTCGGCATCGTCGGCCAGGAGGACCTGAAGACAGCCGCTGCCCGATGGCAGACCCCGACCGGACCAGGAGGCGCCCCGGCATGAATCTGCTCACCAGACGATGGCTTTTAACGCCTTTTCGGCAACTGCGCACCCACCGTCTCATGTCCCGACACGGACCCACGCTCACGTACGACACCGCATGGGCCCTGATCACACTGCGCACCGCGCCGCACGAGACACATTTCATACGCGTCTGGGTCCGAGAGAATCCCGGCCAGCCACCCGGCGTCCACCACGATCGGTGGCATGAACTGAGCGCTGCGGAGCAGCGGCGCCGACTCGCGTGGCTCAGACGCCGCGGATATTCCCCTGTCCAGCTCCTGCACTTGGACGAAGAACTCATACAGAGCGCCGGCATTCACGTCCTCGACTGGGGACGCCCACCCGGACCCACCCCTGACCATCCAGCCCAACAAGTCGCTCGCATCATCCGCCCATAAACCTACGCGGTGACGGAGCACACTGCACAGCGCGCGGCAAAGCACCCCGCGAAGCACCAGCTCCGCACACCGCCGACGGCAACCTCCCCTGCCAAGAGTCGTGGAAAGCCACGGACGCATTGGGACGGCCGTCTCAGCCCAGGAAGCTCAGCCGCACCTGGCGGTCGGGGTTGGCGATGTTGGTGTCGACGAGGCAGACCGACTGCCAGGTGCCCAGGGCGAGTTGGCCGCCGACTACCGGCAGGGTCGCGTGTGGGGGGACGAGGGCGGGCAGCACATGGTCGCGGCCGTGGCCCGCGGGGCCGTGGCGGTGGTGCCAGCGGTTGTCGGGGGGCAGCAGGTCGCGCAGGGCGGCCAGCAGGTCGTCGTCGCTGCCGGCGCCCGTCTCGATCAGGGCGATCCCGGTGGTGGCGTGCGGGGTGAACACGTTCAGCAGGCCGTCTTGGCCGCCGGCCACCCGGCGCAGGAAGGCGGCGCAGTCCTGGGTGAGGTCGTGGACCACCTCGGACGTTCCGGTGGCGATGTCGATCACGTCGGTGGTGAAGGTGTCAGGCATGTCCCCATGGTCGCCCGCGCGGACCCGATGCCGCGCGCGGCGCCCCGATGGCGGCGGGGTACGGGCGTGCGGGTGGTCAGCGACGGAGCCGGAGGCTGGAGTCGCGGACGATCAACTCCGGGTCCAGGACGATCCGTTGGTGACGGTGGAGGCCGGCGTCCTCGCCCGTCTCCTCCAGCAGCAGCTCGGCCGCCTGCCGACCCATGCGGAACGCGGGTTGGCGCACCGAGGTGAGCGGCACGGCCGCCGCCGCGGCGAACTCGATGTCGTCGTAGCCCACCAGGGCCATCTCCTCTGGCACCCGGACACCCGCGGCGAACAGAGCCTGGAGGACGCCGAGCGCCAGCAGGTCGTTGGCGCAGAACACGGCCGACGGGCGTGGGGAGAGCCCCAGGAGGCGGGCGCCGGCGTCCCGGCCGGCGGTGACGTCGAGACGTTCGGCCTCGACATGGTGCAGGGCCGAGGGCGGGAGGCCCGCCTCGTCGAGGGCGATCCGGGCGCCCTCCTCGCGGTCCCGGCACTGCTGGAGCGCCATCGGGCCGCTGACATAGGCGACGGAGGTGTGGCCCTGCTCCAGCAGGTGGCGCACGGCGAGGGTGCCGCCGCGCACGTCGTCCACGGAGACCGAGCAGCCCTCGGCGCTGGGCAGGACCCGGTCGACGAAGACGAACGGGATCCCGTGCCGGCGGAACTCCGCGAGGTTGCGACCGCTCATGTCGGCCGGGGTGATCAGCACGCCCCGGACGCGCTGCTCGGCGAAGAGCGACAGGTAGTCGGCCTCCTCGGCGACGCTCTGCGCGCTGTTGCAGAGCATCACGCCCAACTTCTCGGCGCGCGCGACGCGTTCGGCACCTGAGGCGACGTCCACGAAGAAGGGGTTGGCCATGTCGAGGACCAGCAGCGAGATGATGCGGCTCTGCCCGGCGCGCAGCTGGCGGGCGGACTCGCTGCGGACGTAGCCGAGTTGGACGATGGCGGCCTGGACGCGTTCCCTGGTCTCCTCGGCGACCATCTGGGGGCGGTTGATGACGTTGGAGACGGTGCCGACGGACACTCCCGCGGCCCGGGCCACTTCCTTGATCCCCACCGTCTGCGCCATGTGCGTGTTCCGTTCGTCTCGTGACCCGCCGCGTCTCGCGGGGCCATGGTATGCACCATCGCTGCCGTGGTTTCGCGCCGCCCGGGCCGGGGGCGGCGGGGGCGCGGGGGCGGCGCGGCGGTCAGGCGAGGTGGAAGACCTCGGTGAGCGGCTTCATCGCCTCGTCGGGCCGTTCCCCGTCGAGCGCCTCGAAGAGGTCGCCCATCTCGGCCTGCCAGCGCGCGTTGACCTCGGTCCCGTCCATGGCGCGCCGCGCCGCGTCGAAGTCCTCCGTCTCCAGATAGCCGACGAGGAGCCCGTCCTCGCGCAGGAAGAGCGAGTAGTTGTGCCAGCCGCTCGCGGACAGCGCGGCACACATCTCCGGCCAGACATGGGCGTGGCGCTCCCGGTACTCCTCGATCCGGTCGGCGCGGACCCTCAACAGGAAACAGACGCGCTGCACGGGAATCACCCAGCCCTCTGAAAGGTTTCATGCGGATGGACGCAAGCTAGCCAGCCGCCTCGTCCACCGTCAAGATCGGGCGACGGTCGATGCCCGGCTTCGAAAAGGCAGTGGTAGACGGCGAATGGATCGCCTCGCTCCCTTGACAGCGCTCCCGCTCCGCTCTTAGCGTCGAGAGTGGAGTGAAACGATTCACACACGGCAGAGGACCTGGTTCAACAGAACCTCGTCCGCGCGCTACGGGAGCCCTGATCGCATGACCCCCTTCACCGCCGTCAAGGCGGCCCTGTCCTCCCAGGCCATCGAGACCCCGTCCTGGGCCTACGGCAACTCCGGCACCCGTTTCAAGGTGTTCGCCCAACAGGGCGTGCCGAGAACCCCGTGGGAGAAGTTGGACGACGCGGCGCGGGTGCACCGGCACACCGGGGTCGCGCCCACCGTGGCGCTGCACATCCCGTGGGACCGGGTGGACGACTACGCGGCGTTGGCCGACCATGCCCGGGAGCGCGGGCTGCGTCTTGGCGCGATCAACTCCAACGTGTTCCAGGAGGACGACTACCGGCTGGGCAGCGTCACCCATCCGGAGGCCGGGGTGCGCCGCAAGGCGCTGGCGCACCTGCTGGAGTGCGTGGACATCATGGACGCCACCGGGTCACGCGATCTGAAGCTGTGGTTCTCCGACGGCACCAACTACCCGGGGCAGGACGACATCCGCAACCGCCAGGACCGGCTGTCGGAGGCCCTGGCCGCCGTCTACGAGCGGTTGGGCGAGGAGCAGCGCATGCTGCTGGAGTACAAGTTCTTCGAGCCGGCGTTCTATATGACGGATGTTCCGGACTGGGGCACGGCCTACGCGCACTGCCTGAAGCTGGGGCCGAAGGCGCAGGTGGTGGTGGACACCGGGCATCACGCGCCGGGCACCAACATCGAGTTCATCGTGGCGACGCTGCTGCGGGAGGGGAAGCTGGGCGGTTTCGACTTCAACTCGCGCTTCTACGCCGACGACGATCTGATGGTCGGCTCGGCCGATCCGTTCCAGCTCTTCCGGATCATGTACGAGGTGGTGCGCGGCGGCGGGTTCGTTCCCGAGGTGGCGTTCATGTTGGACCAGTGCCACAACATCGAGCCCAAGATCCCGGCGATCATCCGTTCCGTGATGAACGTGCAGGAGGCGACGGCCAAGGCGCTGCTGGTGGACGCCGACGCGCTGGCGGTGGCGCAGGCGGCCGGTGACGTACTGGGCGCGAACGCGGTGTTGATGGACGCGTATCACACGGATGTGCGCCCGCTGCTGGCGGAGTGGCGCGAGGAGCGCGGGCTCGACCCGGATCCGATGGACGCCTATCGGCGGTCGGGCTGGGCGGAGCGGATCGTGGCGGAGCGCGTGGGCGGCCAGCAGGCCGGTTGGGGGGCCTGAGCGGATGAGTGCGCGACGGAACGGGACGGGCGAGGCCGAGGTGGCGGCGCTGTTGGCGCGTTCGCACCGGTTGGGCGCCGATCCCAGGAACACCAACTACGCGGGGGGCAACACCTCGGCGAAGGGCACCGTCGACGATCCGGTGACGGGTGGCGCGGTGGAGCTGATGTGGGTGAAGGGCTCGGGCGGGGATCTGGGGACGCTGCGTGCCGACGGGCTGGCCGCGCTGCGGCTCGACCGGCTGCGGGCCCTCGCGGACGTGTATCCGGGGGTGGAGCGCGAGGACGAGATGGTCGCCGCGTTCGACTACTGCCTGCATGGCAAGGGTGGCGCGGCGCCTTCGATCGACACGGCGATGCACGGTCTGGTGGAGGCGGCGCATGTCGACCATCTGCATCCGGACTCGGGGATCGCGCTGGCCTGCGCGGCGGACGGCGAGGAGTTGACGCGGGCGTGCTTCGGGGACGCGGTGGTGTGGGTGCCGTGGCGGCGGCCCGGGTTCCAGCTGGGTCTTGACATCGCCGAGGTGCGGCGGTCGCGTCCGGACGCGATCGGCTGTGTGCTGGGCGGGCACGGGATCACGGCGTGGGGCGCGACGAGCGAGGAGTGCGAGCGCAACTCGCTGCACATCATCCGCACGGCCGAGGCGTTTCTGGCCGAGCGTGGCGCGGCGGAGCCGTTCGGGGCGGTGCTGCCCGGCTACGAGGCGCTGCCGGAGGTCGAACGTCGGGAGCGGGCGGCGGCGTTGGCGCCGCTGATCCGGGGTCTGGCCTCGACGGACCGGCCGCAGGTGGGGCATTTCACGGACGACGAGGCGGTGCTGGACTTCCTGGCGCGGGCCGAGCACCCTCGGCTGGCGGCGTTGGGGACGTCGTGCCCGGACCACTTCCTGCGGACGAAGGTCAGGCCGCTGGTGGTGGATCTGCCGGCGGACGCTCCGCTCACGCGGGTGGTGGAGCGGCTGCGGGAGGCGCACGCGGCCTACCGGGAGGAGTACCGGGCGTACTACGAGCGGCATGCCACGGCGGAGTCGCCGGCGATGCGGGGCGCCGATCCGGCGATCGTGCTGGTGCCGGGCGTCGGCATGTTCTCGTTCGGCAAGGACAAGCAGACGGCGCGGGTGGCGGGCGAGTTCTACGGGAACGCGATCCAGGTGATGCGGGGCGCCGAGGCGGTGTCGTCCTATGCGCCGATCGAGGAGTCGGAGAAGTTCCGCATCGAGTACTGGGAGTTGGAGGAGGCGAAGCTGCGGCGGATGCCGGCGCCCAAGCCGTTGGCGACGCGGGTGGCGCTGGTGACGGGCGGTGGGTCGGGCATCGGGCGGGCCACGGTGTCGCGGCTGGCGGCCGAGGGCGCGGCCGTGGTCGTGGCCGATGTGGACGGCGAGGCGGCGGCGCGGGTGGCGAGGGAGGTCGGTGGGCCCGACCGGGCGGTCGCGGTGGCGGTGGACGTCACCTCGGAGGAGCAGGTGCGGGCGGCGGTGCGGGCGGCGGTGTTGGCGTTCGGCGGGGTGGATCTGGTGGTGAACAACGCCGGGATCTCCATCTCCAAGCCGCTGTTGGAGACGACGGTCGCCGACTGGGACCTGCAGCACGACATCATGGCGCGGGGCTCCTTCCTGGTGTCGCGGGAGGCGGCGCGGGTGATGATCGAGCAGGGCATGGGCGGCGACATCGTGTATGTGGCGTCCAAGAACGGGGTCTTCGCCGGCCCGAACAACATCGCCTACGGGGCGACCAAGGCGGATCAGGCGCATCAGGTGCGGCTGTTGGCGGCCGAGTTGGGCGAGCACGGCGTGCGGGTGAACGGGGTGAACCCGGATGGTGTGGTGCGCGGTTCGGGTATCTTCGCCGGCGGTTGGGGGGCGAAGCGCGCGGCGGTGTACGGGGTCGAGGAGGAGCGGCTGGGCGAGTTCTACGCGCAGCGGACGTTGTTGAAGCGCGAGGTGCTGCCCGAGCATGTGGCGGCGGCGGTGTTCGCGTTGACCGGTGGCGATCTGAGCCACACCACGGGGTTGCACATCCCGGTGGACGCCGGGGTGGCGGCGGCGTTCCTGCGCTGAGGCGCGGTGAGGGCGCGTCGGGTGGCCGTGGCCTCGGCCCGGTCCGCCCGGCGCCTTCCGTTGCCCCGGGCTCGCGGTGTCCCGCCCGTTCGTTCCCCGTTCGTCGCGCGCGCGGTGCTCCGGGTTTCCTCTGTCTCTCCCGATCGTCTCGACGAGGTGTCTCGTGTCCGCTTCCTCGGCTCTGTCCGCTCCCCCGGTGTCCGCCGACGCCGCTGGTCCTCCGTTCGCCGCCGTGGATCTGGGCGCGTCCAGCGGGCGGGTGATGCTGGGCGAGGTGGGCGGGGGCGGGGTGTCGTTGGTCGAGGTGCACCGCTTCGCCAACCGTCCGGTGCGGGTCGGCGGCACGCTGTACTGGGATGTGCTGGCGCTCTACCACGGGGTGTTGGAAGGGCTGCGGGCGGCGGGACGGCGGAGTGGGGGGCGGCTGGCGGGGGTGGGGGTCGACTCCTGGGCGGTGGACTTCGGTCTGCTGGACGCCTCGGGCGCGCTGTTGGGGAATCCGGTGCACTACCGGGACGAGCGGACGGCGGGGGCGGCCGAGCGGGTGGCGTCGGCGGTGTCGCCGGAGCGGCTGTACGCGGCGACCGGGTTGCAGCATCTGCCGTTCAACACGATCTACCAGTTGGTCGCGGCGCGGGATTCGCCGCAGTTGGCCGCCGCGCGGAGCCTGTTGTTGATCCCGGATCTGATCTCGTACTGGCTGACGGGGGTGCGGGGCACGGAGCTGACCAACGCGTCGACGACCCAGCTGATCGATCCGCGCACCGGCGACTGGGCGCGGGAGGTGGCCGAGGCGGTGGGGATCGATCTGGGCCTGTTCCCGCCGCTGCGGCGCCCCGGTGAGTCGGCGGGCGAGCTGCTGCCCGAGGTGTTGGCCCAGACGGGTCTGGCGGGGCCGGTTCCGGTGACGGCGGTGGGTTCGCACGACACGGCGTCGGCGGTGGCCGGGGTGCCGGCCGCGGAGGGCCCGTTCGCCTATGTGGCCACGGGCACCTGGTCGTTGGCGGGCCTGGAGTTGGCGGCGCCTGTGCTCTCCGAGGAGAGCAGGCGGGCCAACTTCACCAACGAGTTGGGCGTGGACGGCACGGTGCGCTATCTGCGGAACATCATGGGTCTGTGGCTGTTGCAGGAGTGTCTTCGGGACTGGGGCGACGGCGGGGACGAGCCGGAGTTGGGGCCGCTGTTGGCCGCGGCGGCGAGGGCTCCGGGCCTGCGTTCGGTGGTGGACGCGGGGGCGGCGGAGTTCATCGCGCCCGGCGGGATGCCGGCGCGGATCGCCGCCGCGTGCCGGCGGACGGGCCAGCCGGCGCCCAGGGACCGGGGCGAGATGGTGCGGTGTGTGCTGGACTCGCTGGCGTTGGCGCACCGCGCTGCGCTGGTGGACGCGCGGCGGCTGTCGGGCGTCGAGGTGGCGACGGTGCATGTGGTGGGCGGCGGCGCGCACAACGCGTTGCTGTGTCAGCTGACGGCGGACGCCTGTGGGTTGCCGGTGGTGGCGGGCCCGGCGGAGGCCGCCGCGCTGGGCAACGTTCTGGTGCAGGCGCGGGCGGCGGGAGCGGTGCGGGGCGGGCTGGCACGGCTACGCTCGTTGCCGCGTGCCTCGCTGCCGTTGCGCCGGTTCGTTCCCGAGGGGGACGGGACGGCGTGGCGGCGGGCCGCGGACCGGATCGCCAGCGGTGGAAGGGACTGACATGCGAGTCGCGCTCTTTGTCACCTGTGTCAACGACACGTTGTTCCCCCGGACCGGCCAGGCGGTGGTGACGCTGCTGGAGCGGCTCGGGGTGACGGTGGACTTCCCCGAGGAGCAGTCGTGTTGTGGGCAGGCGCAGTTCAACACCGGGTACCGCCGGGAGACGGAGCCGCTGGTGCGGCGTTTCGCGCGGGCGTTCCACGGCTACGACCACATCGTGACGCCCTCCGGTTCGTGTGCGGCGATGGTCAGGGACAACTATCCGAGGATCGGCGCGCGGGCGTCGGCGGAGGGGCGGGATCGGGGCCTCGCCTCGGTGGCGGCGTCGGTGGTGCCCAGGACCTACGAGCTGACGGAGTTCCTGGTCGATGTGCTGGGGGTGACAGATGTGGGCGCCTACTACCCCCATGCGGTGACCTACCACCCGACCTGTCACGGGCTGCGGATGCTGGGGTTGGGTGAGCGTCCACGTCGGCTGCTGTCGGCGGTGCGGGGCCTCGATCTGGTGGATCTGCCGGGCGCCGAGGAGTGTTGCGGTTTCGGGGGCACGTTCGCGATGAAGAACGAGGCGGTGTCGGCGGCGATGGGCGCGGACAAGGCGCGGCATATCGAGGGGACCGGGGCGGCGGCGGTGTGCACGGTGGACAACTCCTGCCAGATGCACATCGGCGGCACCCTCTCCCGGCTGGGTTCTTCGGTGCGCCCGGTGCACCTCGCGGAGATCCTCGCCAGCACGGAGGATGAGCAGTGGTGAGGGCGCGGGTGCGGGCCACGGCTTCGGGCGGCGAAGGGACGACACGGTGAGTGGGACGTATCTGGGGATGCCGGCCTTCCCCACGGCGGCGGCCTCGGCGACGCGGGACGGGCAGCTGCGGGCGAATCTGACGCACGCCACGCACACGATCCGCGACAAGCGGGCGCGGGCGGTGGCGGAGCTGCCGGACTGGGCGCTGCTGCGGGAGGCCGGTGCGGCGATCAAGGATCGGACGCTGCGGCATCTGGACGGCTATCTGGAGCGGCTTGAGGCGGCGGTCACGGCGGCCGGCGGCCAGGTGCACTGGGCCGAGGACGCCGAGGCGGCCAACCGGATCGTCACGGATCTCGTGCTGGCGACCGGGGAGCGCGAGGTCGTCAAGGTGAAGTCGATGGCGACGCAGGAGATCGGGCTGAACGCCGCGTTGGAGCGCGCCGGGGTGCGCGCCTACGAGACGGATCTGGCCGAGCTGATCGTGCAGTTGGGGGACGATCTGCCCTCGCACATCCTGGTGCCGGCCATTCACCGCAACCGCACGGAGATCCGCGACATCTTCCGGGAGCGGATGGCGGAGTGGGGGCGGGCAGCGCCCGAGGGTCTCTCGGATCGGCCGGCGGATCTGGCGGAGGCCGCGCGGCTCCATCTGCGGCAGAAGTTCCTGGACGCGAAGGTGGCGGTCTCGGGGGCGAACTTCATGGTGGCCGAGACGGGCACGATGGTGGTGGTGGAGTCCGAGGGCAACGGCCGGATGTGCCTGACGCTGCCGGAGACGTTGATCTCGGTGGTGGGCATCGAGAAGGTGGTGCCGAGCTGGCGCGATCTGGAGGTGTTCCTCCAGCTGTTGCCGCGCTCGTCGACGGCCGAGCGGATGAATCCGTACACGTCGATGTGGACGGGTACGACGGACGACGACGGGCCGCGCGCCTTCCATCTGGTGCTGTTGGACAACGGTCGCACGGACACCCTGGCCGACACGGTGGGGCGGCAGGCGCTGCGCTGTATCCGCTGTTCGGCCTGTCTCAACGTGTGCCCGGTGTACGAGCGGGCCGGCGGGCACGCCTACGGCTCGGCCTACCCGGGGCCGATCGGCGCCATTCTGACGCCCCAACTGCGGGGGGTGGGCAGCGAGTTGGACGCGTCGTTGCCCTATGCCTCGTCGCTCTGCGGGGCGTGTTACGAGGTGTGTCCGGTGGCCATCGACATTCCGGAGGTGCTGGTGCATCTGCGGGAGCGGGTGGTGGAGGGCGGTGAGGTGACGCGGAACGGGCGGCGGGTGCGGATCAGGCCGGCGCGCGGACACGCGGCGGAGCGGGCGGCGATGCGGGCCGCGCGGTGGACGTTGGACCATCCGGGGGTGCTGCGCGCGGGGCAGCGGCTGGCGGGCCGGATGCGTGGCCTCCAGCCCCGGCGGCTGCCGGGTCCCGGGCGGGCGTGGACGGCGTCGAGGGATCTGCCTCCGCTGCCGGCCGAGCCGTTCCGGGAATGGTGGCGCAGGACGCGGGGCGAGCAGCGGGAGGCGGGCCGATGAGCGCGCGTGACGTGGTGTTGGGGCGGGTGCGTCGGGCGCTGGCCGATGTGCCCCGCGAGGAGACGCCGGAGCAGGTGCCGGTGGCGCGTTCGTACTTGGACAGCCACGCTCCGGCGGACGCGGTGGAGCTGCTGGCGGAGAACCTGGCGGACTACCGGGCGTTGGTGCACCGGGCGACGGCGGCCGAGCTGCCGGGGCTGATCGCCGGGCTGTTGGCGGCGCGGGAGGCGCGTTCGGTGCTGGTGCCGGTGGGGCTGCCGGAGAGCTGGCTGGCCGCGGCCGGCGGGGTGCGGCGGGTGCCGGACGAGGCGTCGGCGACGCCGCACGCGCTGGACGCGGTGGACAGCGTGGTGACGGGCTGCGCGGTGGCCATCGCCGAGACGGGGACGCTGGTGCTGGACGCCGGCCCCGACCAGGGCCGACGGCGGATCACCCTGGTGCCCGACCACCACATCTGCGTGGTGCGGGTGCCGGAGCAGGTGGTGGAGTCGGTGCCGCAGGGGCTGCGGCGGCTGGTGCCCGAGCGGCCCCTGACCTGGATCTCCGGCCCGTCGGCGACCAGCGACATCGAGCTGGACCGGGTCGAGGGCGTGCACGGTCCGCGCCGCCTTGAGGTGGTGCTCCTCGCCGGGTAGGGGGCGAGCGGGCCCCGGGGTTCGCGGACACGGCCTAGGTCGATGGGTCCTGGCGGAACCGGGGCTCGGGTCCGTTACCGGGGTCGGGGGCGGTGCGTAGCGTCGGGGGGCATGGACGAGACGCGGAGGCAGGACCAGGTGCGGAACGGCACGTTGGACGAGGGCTTGGCGCGGCTGCACCGCACGGGCCCCGAGTTCGTCGGCTGGTTGAGCAACCACGGCCCGATGGCGGTGGAGGCGCTGGTGCGCCGGGGCCAGGGGCGGCGGGTCCACCGCTGGATCGACGCGTATCAGCGGCGGTTGGAGGAACGGCCGGCCGCCCAGGGGCGGATCACGGCGGAGAACTGGCGGGCACGGCTGGGCGACGCGCGGTATCTGACGGACTGGTCGGTGTTCTTCCGGGAACGGCTGGCCGAGCGGCCCTGGCCCGAGGTCCTGGCGGAGTGGTGGCCCCGGCTGCTGCCCGGCATCGCGGGCGGGGCGACGCATCCGGTGATCCGGGTGGGGCACGCGGTGCGGGTGCTGTTGACGGACGGTTCGACGGAGCCGAGGGTGGCCGAGCTGGCGGAGGGCCTCGGCTACTGGGCGGCGCGCCACCAGCCGCTGCCCCGGGGGCGCACGCCGCTGCCGACCGGTGCCGCCGACCCGGCGGCGGCGTTGCGCGCGGTGGTGCCGGTCGCCGACCGTTCGGGCGGGATCAACCACAGGTTGGGGCAGCTCGCGGGGCTGCCGGCGTGGGAGCGTGCCCTGCCGACGGATCCGACGGAGGCGCGGCGCGGGTTGGCGGAATTGGTGCGGGCCGCCGCCGCGTACTACGCGGGCCACGCCCACGGGGAGCCGGTGATGTTGGTGCACGCGGTGACGGCGCCCAACGCGGTGCTGCGGACGCTGCCCGCGCTGCCGCCGGCGCTGTGGCGGGAGAGCGTGGGGGCGGCCTGGGCGGCGAGCGCGGCGGTGGTCGCGAGCTACGCCCCGCCGGGCGGGCCGGCGACGCCGCCGTCCGGCGCGTCCCTCGACGCGGCGGAGATGTTCGATCGGGCCGCGGAGCACGGGGACGAGCATGTGATCAAGCTGGCCGACACCCTGTGGGATCTGTGGGAGGCCGATCCTGACGACCCGTTGCCCGGGGTGGCGGCCAGGCGCGCGGTGGAGCTGGTCACGCCCGAGGGTTGACTTCCTCGCCGCCCTGAGGGGCGGCGATTCCCGCCTACCGCGCCGTCAGAGGCTGTGGTGTCGGGTGGGTTCCTGCTTCGCTGCGCGGTGCCGGGACGGGTCCCGGTCTTACCCGCGCTCCACAGGCTGACACGGCCAGTCCGGCCGCCTTGGCGACGTTGACCGCCGCGTTGATGTCCCGGTCCAGGACAGCCCCGCACGCCCCACACGTCCACACACGGACGTGCAGCGGCTTCGGACCGTCCTTCACGCCGCACCGCGAGCACACCTGAGATGTGGGCTCGAAGCGGCCGATCTCCACGAAGGTGCGCCCGTACCGTGCGGCCTTGTACTCCAGCATGTTCACGAACGCCGACCATCCGGCGTCGTGGACGGACTTGGCCAGGCGCGTGCGGGCGAGTCCCTTCACCGCCAGGTCCTCCACGGCGACCGCTTGGTTCTCGCGGATCAGCTTCGTGGAGAGCTGGTGGTGGAACTCGCGGCGCGCGTCGGCCACCTTCGCGTGAGCGCGGGCGACCTTCAGCCGGGCCTTGTTCCGGTTGCTGGAGCCCTTCTCCTTGCGGGAGAGGTTCCGCTGTGCCTTCTTCAGGCGCTTTTCGGCCCGGCGCAGGAAGCGCGGGCTGTCGACCTTCGTCCCGTCGGAGAGGACCGCGAAGTGCCCGAGCCCGAGATCGATGCCCAGCTCGGGCACGACCTCGGGAAGGACTTCCTGCGGACCGGTCTCCACGACGAAGCTCGCGAAGTACCCGCACGCGCTGTCCTTGACCACCGTCACCGTCGAGGGCACGGAGGGCAGCGTCCGCGACCACTTCACCTTGACGTCGCCGATCTTCGGCAGGCGCAGCTTCCCGCCGGTCGTGATCGACCAGCGGGCGTTCGCGGTGAACCGGACCGAATGTCGCGTGTCCTTGCGGGACTTGTACCGGGGTGCGCCCATGCGCGGGCGCTTGCCCGCCAGCCCGTCGAGGAAGTTCCGGTACGCGGTGTCCAGGTCGCGGAGGGACTGCTGGAGGACGACCGCCGACACGTCGCTGAGCCAGGCCCGTTCCGGGGTGTTCTTGGCCTCGGTGATCAGCGACTTCGACAGGTCACCGGTCTTCGGGAACGGCATGCCTTCGCTGCGGGCGGTCTTGCGAGCGCGGAGCGCGTCGTTGTAGACCACCCGCGCGCACCCGAACGCCCTCGCTAACGCGCTGCGCTGACCGGTGCTCGGGTACAGGCGGAAGCTGTACCGAAGCTGCATGGGGATCATGATACACAGTTGGTTTATGGGTATCGATGAGAACATTCGAACAGGTCGTCACTGTGTCTTCCGCATGCATGTCCACTTGGTTTTCGTGACGAAGTACCGGCACTCCGTCTTCGCCGACCGACACCTGACGCGGTGTGAGGAGATCATGCGCGCCGTGTGCGAGGACTTCGAGGCCGAGCTGGTCGAGTTCAACGGCGAGGCCAACCACGTCCACCTCCTCGTGAACTTCCCGCCCAAGGTCGCCGTGTCCAGGCTGGTGAACTCCCTCAAAGGCGTGTCCTCGCGCCGCCTCCGCCAGGAGTTCCCCGACCTCGTGCGCCACTACTGGCGAGCACAACGACTCTGGTCCGGCTCGTACTTCGCCGGTTCCGCCGGCGGCGCACCACTCAGCATCGTGAAGCAGTACATCGAGCAGCAGAACCGGCCGCTCTGACCTGGGCTGAGGTGAACAGTGCGGATCCATACACACAGCCGAGGCCAGAGCAGCTCTCAGATTCGCTTCACCACCGGGCTGAAGCCCGGTGCACTGCGAATAGTCCCGGTAGCGAGCGCCGGGGAGTTGACGTTTCGGCGTGGCCGAGAGGCGACCGGCCCGGGTGCGGGGGCGCTGACCTGGTGGACGCCCGGCGGGGCGCCGGCGGGGCGGGTCCGGCCGCCGGCCGATCAGCCGGCGGGGTCGAAGAGGTCGTAGGCGCGCTGGTCGAAGAGCACGAAGCGCAGCTCGGCGAAGGCGCCGCCGACGGCGGCCCGGCGCGCGGCGGCAAGGGCGATCCGCGCGGCGTCCTCGACGGGCCAGCGGTAGACGCCGGTGGAGATCGCCGGCAGCGCCACGGTGGCCGCGCCGAGCTCCTCGGCGACGCGCAGCGACTCGCGGTAGCAGGAGGTCAGCAGCGCCGAGCGGTCATCGGCGGCGGAGTGGACGGGGCCCACCGTGTGGATCACCCAGCGGGCGGGCAGCCGGCCGGCGGTGGTGGCGACCGCCTGGCCGGTGGGCAGGCCACCGCCGAGGTGGCCGGCGCGCAGTTCGCGACAGGCGGCGAGGATCTCGGGCCCGCCGGCGCGGTGGATCGCGCCGTCCACCCCGCCGCCGCCCAACAGCGACGAGTTGGCGGCGTTCACCACCGCGTCCACGCGTTGCCTGGTGATGTCGCCGCGTACCCGTGTGATCACCGCCATCCCCCCATGATGGCATCGGGGGTGGGGAGGGACTAAGCGGGCTGGTCGGTGGCCCAGCGCAGCCCGCCGAGCAGATGGGCGCGGAAGGCCGGGTCGTCGAAGGACTCGGAGGTGTGGCCGAGCGCGGTGTAGAAGGAGCGGCCCCCCGCCAGGGTGTGGCACCACGCGAGGGGGTGGTCGGCGCCCATCCCGCCGCCCTCGTAGCTGCTCTCGTCGGCGCTGGCCAACACCCGGACGCGGGGGCGCGGGTTGCTGGTGAAGTTGTACCACTCGTCGGTGAACTCCCAGCGCTCGGGCAGGTGCGCGGTGGCGGGGTGGTCACGGTCCTCCACGACGACGACGCCGGGCTGAAGCGCGGGGTGGCCGTCGAAGACGGCGCCGACCACGTTGCTGCCGAACCAGGGCCAGTCGTACTCGGTGGTGGACGCGCCGTGCACGCCGACGAAGCCGCCGCCGTCGGCGAGGAGGGCCCGCAGCGCGGCGCGGGAGTCGTCGGTGAGGATCTCGCCGCTGGTGGAGAGGAAGACGACGGCGCGGGCCCCTGGCAGGGCCTGGGCCAGCTCGTCAGGGTCCTCCGTCGCGGTGACGGCGAACCCCGCCTGGGCGCCCAGATCGTGGAAGGCGGCGACGCCGTCCGGAATCGAGTCGTGACGGAATCCGGTGGTTCGGCTGAAGACGATGATCCGCTGAGCACTCATGCCGCCATCGTAGAACGCGCTTACCGCGCCCGACCGGGCGCGCCGACCCGCTGCCGCCGCACGCCGCCAACGGCCGTGTCGCGGTGGGGAGATGCCCGTGCGCACGTCGGTCGGTCGTCCCGCCGACGAAGCTGTCATGGGCACGAACATTCGGGGCACAGAAGTACGAGTGAGCCCTTATCCCGGGCCTATTCCCCCGTTGGCCCTTCCCTTCGCCACCGGTGGGGCCTCATGATCTTGAGCGACGTTGAGTGAGGAGTACCGATGCCCCGTGAACAAGTTGCCCGGGTCTTCCTTCAGCAGGCCCGGGCCTGTGGTCGCCTCGGCTCGCCGCTGTACGCCGCGCTGCTGGAACGGGCCGCGGGGGACATCGAGAGGGGCGGGCCCTGCGCGGACGCGTTGCTGGGGCATCACACGGCGCACCTGGACGACGCGTTGCCGCTGCGGCTCCTCGGCGGGGCGCACGCGCTGGCGCTGACCGGGCGGGCCCCCGAGCTGGCCGCGCACCTCCCGAGCGCCGGCGGCGCCCTCACCCCTGGCCTTCCCGACGCGGCCTGGCCGGCGCTGCGCGCGGCCATCGCCCAGGAGCCGGAGTGGATCGCCCGGTGGCTGACACGCCCGCCGCAGACCAACGAGGTGGGCCGCGCCAACCTGTTGCTCGCGGCCCTTCTGCACATCGTGCCCAGTGCGCAGCTCCCGGTGCGGATCTTCGAGTTGGGGTCGAGCGGCGGTCTCAACCTCCGGGCGGACCAGTTCCGGTACGAGGCGGAGCGGTTCGCCTGGGGCCCGCTGGACGCGCCGGTGCGGCTCACGGACGCCTGGGCCGGCGGCGTACCAGGATGGTTGCGCGCCGGCGCGCGCCGCCACCAGGCCCTGCGGATCGTGGAGCGGCGCGGTTGCGACCTCGCCCCCATCGACCCGCTGTCCACCGAGGGCTCGCTCACCCTCCGGGCCTATGTCTGGCCCGACCAGGTCGCCCGCATGGAGCGTCTTGAGGGCGCGATCCGGGTCGCGGCCAAGGTGCCGGCCACGGTGCAGTCATCCGGCGCGGCCGAGTTCCTGTCCACGGTGGACGTCGAGCCCGGCACGTTGACCGTCGTCTGGCACTCGGTGATGCGCCAGTATGTCTCGGCGGACGAATGGGCCGTCGTGGAGGGCGAGTTGGCGCGGCTGGCCGGGGCGGCGACGCCCGAGGCCGGGTTCGCGCACATCGCCTTCGAACCCGGCGTCCGGGGCGGTGACGCGGCCTTCTGGCTGTCGGTGCGGGTGGGGACCGAGCCCGAGCAGCCGCTGGCGACCGCTCACCCGCACGGCGTACCGGCCCGATGGCTGGGCGCTGACGGATGACGCACGATGGGCCCATGGCACACGCGATGCGGTCAGAGGAATGGCGGGCGTTCGTCACCGACGGCACCCGCACCGGCAAGCTCTCCACCGTGACCGAGGACGGCCACCCGCATGTCGCCCCGGTGTGGTTCGTGCTGGACGGCGACGAGGTGGTCCTGACCACGGGCAAGCGTTCGGTCAAGGGGCGCAATCTGGCCAGGGACGGCCAGGTCGCCTTCTGTGTCGACCAGGAGACCCCGCCGTTCGGCTTCGTGCTGCTGCGCGGACGCGCCGAGTTGAGCGAGGACCCGGACGAGCTGCGCACCTGGGCCACCCGGATCGCCGCCCGCTACATGGGGGCCGACCGCGCCGAGGAGTTCGGGGCCCGCAACGCGGTGCCGGGCGAGCTGCTGGTGCGGATCAGGCCCGAACGGGTGGTCGCGGAGGCGGAGCTCACCGCCTGAGCCCCTCGCCGGTCCCCGAAGATCCAGAGGATCCGTTCGACAGGCCCTGGTCGAGCGCGTCTTCCGGGCGGTGCTTCCTCCCGAGCAGGGTGCCTATGAGGACAGCGCCGAGCGTGAGGAGGGCGGCAGCGACGGTGAGGGCGAGTGAGAAGCCCGCCGTCGCGGCGTGCAGGGGATCGCCCTGGGCCGCCAAGGCGTCGCCGCGGCGCGAAGCCAGAGCGACGAGCACCGCCACCCCCACGGCGCCGCCGACTTGTTGAACGGAGCTCAGGACGGCCGAGCCGAGTCCGGCGTTCTCCTCGGTGGTGCCCGTGAGCGCGGCGACGGTCAGGGCGGGCAGACTCAGTCCGCACCCGAGGCTCGTGACGAGCATGCCGGGGAGTACTCCGGAGGCGTAGCCGTCACCCGGTGCCAAGCCGGACAGCATCAGCAGTCCGGCCGCGCTGGTCAGGAAGGACATGACGAGGGCCGGGCGCACGCCGAGCCTGACCACCGCTCGGGAGGAGAGCCACATGCCCGCGAGGATGCCGGCACCGTAGGGCAGGTAGGCGAGGCCGGCCGTGAGCGGGCGGTAGCCCAGCACCGTCTGCAGGTGCACCATCAGCAGGAAGGCCATCGCGTACATGGCGGCGGAGAACAGCAGGGTCGTTCCATTGGCGACGGCGCGGACGCGGAAGGACAGGAACGACAACGGCACCAGCGGCTCGGCGGTCCTTGCCTCGGCCGCGACGAAGGCGACGGCCAGAAGCACGGCCAGCACCAGGGTCCCGACAGCGGCCGGGTCGCCCCAGCCGGCCTCCCCGGCCCGGAGCAGTCCGTAGACCAGGGACACCAGGGCACCGGTGCCGAGTACCGCGCCGGGTACGTCGAGGCGCACCGCGCGCCCGGCCCGGCTCTCGGGGACCAGGCGCGGGAGCAGCACAACGGCCGCGAGGACCACCGGCAGGTTGATCAGGAAGATCCAGCGCCAGGACGCCAGGCCGGTCAGCGCCCCGGAGATCACCAGCCCCATCGTGCCGCCGAGACCCGCGATGCCTCCCCAGAGGCCAAACGCCTTCGCGCGCTCCTCGGTACCGGGGAACAGCAGCGTGATCAGTGCCAGCGCGGCCGGGCTGGCCATGGCCGCGCCCGCGCCCTGGACGAACCGTCCTGCCACGAGCTGCCAAGGCTCCTGCGCGAGCCCGCAGACCAGGCTCGCCGCACCGAACAGCGCCACGCCGGTCAGGAAGACACGCCTGCGGCCCAGCAGGTCAGCCATGCGGCCGAACAACAGCAACAGCCCGCCGAAGGCGAGGAAGTAGGCGTTGACGACCCAGGACAGGCCCGCGGCGCTGAAGCCGAGATCCTCCCTCATGCTGGGGAGCGCCACGCTCACCACGTTGTCGTCCAGGACGAGCATGAACTGTACGAGGCACAGCACTACCAGGGCCGGCCCGCGGCGCCCCAGAGCGTTGGCGGTGACTGTGGTGCGTACCGACGTCATGCCGAGCGTCCTGTCCTCGTCAACGGCCCCTGTGCACTGCGGTAACGCCCATGGCGCGGTGGGTGATCGATCGACATGCGAATGACGCTATGCACCGGCTGCACTGACCGCGATGCGCTACCGGGCCTTGTCGTGTCGCGTTGAGGACATAGGCTGAGGCCATGACCAAGGCCGTCGTGGGAGCCGTCCCGCCCGGGGTGGGCGCAATCGTCGTCGGAAACTTTCCGTTGGCGTACGGGCAGTGGTTCATCCCGCACAGTCACCCACAGCACCAGTTGGTCTGGGCGCGGCGCGGTGTGCTGGGCGTCGCCGTCGACGACGCCTACTGGGTCCTGCCCCCCACACGGGCGCTGTGGCTGCCCGCGGGGGTGGTCCACCGGACCGGCGCGACCCGCGAGGCGGTGCTGTGCGGCCTCTACTTCGAACCAGACAGATGCGACGTGGACTGGGCGGACCCCACGCCGGTCGGCGTCGACGGGCTGCTGGCCCACCTCATCGCCTACCTCAGCCGCGAAACCCTCCACGACGACGCACGGCTACGCGCCGAGGCGGTCGTCCTGGATCTGCTGCGCCCCTTGCCGGCCACCCCCATCGATGTCCCGCACCCCACCGACGACCGCGTGCGCGCCGTGGCCGACGCGCTGCTCGCCAACCCCGCGGACGCACGGAGCCTGGAGGCGCACGCACGGGCCATCGGGGTGAGCCGACGCACCCTGACCCGCCTGTTCGTCCACGACACCGGCATGCACTTCGACCGCTGGCGCACCCATGTGCGGTTGCGCGCCGCACTTCCCCTGCTCGCCGAGGGCCAGCCCGTTTCCCGGGTCGCCCACACCGTGGGATACGCGACACCGAGCGCCTTCCTCGCCGCGTTCCGGCGAACCGTCGGCACTTCCCCGGGGCGCTACCTCAAGGGTGACACCTCGTTCGACGCAGCGGCCAAGCCCGACCTGCTCGCCGGCCAAGCGGGCCAGCCCGACCTCGAACGCCACCGGGCCGCACCCCCGGCGGGGTGATGGTCCCTCATCCCGCGGTGAAACCTCGCGCTGAGCGCCCACGACCACGGAACCCCGTGGAATCGATCATCTAGGCTCGGCCCCATGCCTCCCGCACGCTTCAAGGACCTGGCTCTGGACGCCGTCGATCATCAGGCACTCGCCGACTGGTGGTGCGCCGCGCTGGGATACCGGCGCCGCAACCAGGAGGAGGACGGGCGCACCTGGCCGCCCGAGTGGCCCGTCCCGATCCACGACCCCGAGGGCGAGGGCCCGCTGATCTGGATCAATCCGGTGCCGGAGGCCAAGTCGGGCAAGAACCGGATGCATCTCGACGTGCGGGGCGACACCGGGGAACTCCTGGCGCTTGGCGCCGCCCTGCTCCGCACGAACGAGGACGCCACCGCCACCTGGGACGTGCTCGCCGACCCCGAGGGAAACGAGTTCTGCGTCTTCCCCCCGGAACCACCGCTCGTGGCACCGCCCAAGGTGCGTTAGCCGGCGCGTCCCGCCGCGGCCCGGCGTGACACCATCGTGCCCGGCAGGCGGCGCGGACGGCGCGGCGCGGCGAGCGTGGGGAAGGCGGGCATCGGTGACGCAGCTGATCGACACCGTGGCATGGGTGCACCTTCGGGATGGGCACATCCTCGGTGCCCGTTCCAAGGGGAAGGACGTTTTCTATATCCCCGGTGGCAAGCGTGTCCTGGGCGAGAGCGATCTGGAGACGCTCGTCCGCGAGGTCCGGGAGGAGCTGACAGTGACCGTCGACCCGGACACGGCGCGCCATGTCGGCACCTACACCGCACCCGCCCACGGGCATCCGGCAGGCACCCTGGTGCGGATGGCCTGCTACACGGCCGACTACCGGGGGACGCTGACGGCCAGCAGCGAGATCGAGGAGATCGCCTGGCTGGCCTTCACCGACCGGGAACGCACCGCGCCCGTGGACCACGCCGTCTTCGACGAACTGGCGCGGGACGGCCGGCTGCGCTGAACCACCAGGCGGACGCGGGGGCCGGGGGCCCGGCCGCGAGTACCATGGGCGGACTGCTGGCGGAAGGGCGGGCGAGGTGGCCGGGGCACGGATCGACGGGCGGGTCGAGCGGGGGAACCAGTCCCGCCGGCTGGTGCTCGGAAGGACGATGGAGATCGCCTCGGTCGAGGGCCTGGGCGGCCTCTCCATCGGGCGGATCGCCACCGAGCTGGGCCTCAGCAAGAGCGGGGTGTTCGCCCTCTTCGGCTCCAAGGAGGAGTTGCAGCTCGCCACCGTCCGGGCGGCCAAGGCGGTCTTCGCTGACCGGGTCGCGCGCCCCGCCGACGCCGAGCCGCCGGGAACGGGGCGGGTGTGGCGGGTGTGCCGGAGCTATCTCGACTATTCGCGTGACCGGGTCTTCCCCGGCGGCTGCTTCTTCACCACGGTCTCCGCCGAGTTCAGCGCCCGCGCGGGCGCGGTCAGGGACGCGGTGGCCCAGGCCAGGGGCGAGTGGATCGACTTTCTGCGGAGCCTGCTCGAAGAGGCCAAGCGGGTCGGGCAGTTGGCCGAGGCGTGCGATGTGCCGCAGCTGGCCTTCGAGTTGGCGGCGCTGATGGAGATGGCCAACGCCGACTCCGCGCTGCACGCGGACGACGACGGCTACCAACGAGCCGCCGTCGCCATCCGCGCCCGGCTGGACGCCTCGGCCACCGCCGAGGGCGCGCTGCCCGCCGCTTCCTGAGGTTCCGGCCCGGCGGAGGGTTCAGCGCACCGGGTCGCCGGTCGCGGTAACCGCGGTGAACGCGGTGAGCGCCTCGATCACCTCGGGGTCGGCGAGGATCCGGTTGTGCCCGAGCCCCTGGGTGAACAGCGCGTCGGCCCGCGCGGCGTAGGCGGCGTGCACCGTCCGTCCCTGCGCGACGGGCACCACCCGGTCCTCCTCGTCGTGGACCACCATCAGCGGGACGGCGAGCCGCTCGGGCCGGTGGTGCACGGAGAGCGTGCTCAGGGCGTCGACGGTGCCGGGGAAGTAGCGCCGTTCTATCAGCTGACGCAGCGCCAGGTTGACCCGGGGGCGCAGTCCGAGGTGGGCGCAGAACCCGTCGAGGACCTCGCCGAAGTCGCCGGGCGCCCCGACCATGACCAGCCGGTCGGCGGCCATGCCCTCGGCCAGCGTGTACCAGGCGGCGAGGCCGCCGAAGGAGTGCCCGAGCACGGTGGAGAACGGGCCGTGGTGGCGTTCCAGCTCCCCGATGATCCGGCGGACCTCGGGCAGGTCGCTGCCGGTGCCGCCGGACGCTCCGTGTCCCGGCAGGTCGAAGGCGACCACCGCGTGGCCGCGCCGCCGCAGCGCCTCGACGAGCGGCGCGAAGCGGGAGGCGCGGTACTGCCAGCCGTGGACCAGCAGCACGGGTCGGGGCGAGTCGCCCCAGCGGTAGACGGCCACCGGCACGCCGGCGACGGTCAGGCGCTCGTGTTCGGCGGCGGCCAGGGTGGACTCCTCGGCCGGCCGGACGGGAACGCGGCTCCGGGGCCGCCGGAAGAGCCGGAGCGCGCCTCGGGCGGCGAGGCCGGGAGCGAGACGGGCGGTGGTGTTCAGGGTCGCGCCAAGCACGGCGAGGCCGAGCCGCATGGGTGGTCTCCTCGGTCGGGGGGTGCGCCACCCGCATATATTAGCACGACCGTTCGCACAGTTTCGTGGCCGGTTCGGCGCCCCCGGACACCGCGAGGAGCGGCTGTCAGGGGGTCAGTTCCACCGTGGGCTGGCCGGGTTCGGCCGATGCCGCCCCGGGGTCGGCGGAGGTCCTCGCGTCCCGGCGCACCAGGGCGGCGTACCGGCCGTCCCTGGCGAGGAGTTCGGCGTGGGTGCCGCGCTCGGCGATCCGGCCGCCCTCCAGGAGCACGATCTGGTCGGCGTCGCGGATGGTCGAGAGCCGGTGCGCGATGGTGATCACGGTGCGTCCGGCGGAGAGCGCGTCGATGGCGCGCTGCACCGCGAGTTCGGTGCGGGTATCCAGGGCGCTGGTCGCCTCGTCGAGCACCAGCACCGGCGGATCGCGCAGGATCGTCCTGGCCAGCGCGAGGCGCTGCTTCTCCCCGCCGGAGAAGCGGTAGCCGCGCTCCCCCACCACCGTGTCGTAGCCCGCCGGGAGCGCGGCGATGTGGTCGTGGATCTGGGCGGCGCGGGCGGCGTCCTCGATCTCCGCGAGGGTCGCCTCCGGCTTGGCGAAGCGCAGGTTGTCCGCGATGGAGGCGTGCAGCAGGTAGGTCTCCTGGGAGACCACGCCCACCGCCCGGGCCAGGGAGGCGAAGTCCAACTCCCTGACGTCGACGCCGTCGAGCGTGACCCGACCGTCGGTGACGTCGTAGAGCCGGGGCACCAGATAGCCCAGGGTGCTCTTGCCGGCGCCCGTCGCGCCGACCACGGCGAGGGAACCGCCGGCGGGGACGGTGAGGTCGATATCGCTGAGGGTGGCCGGCGCCTCGGCGCCGTAGTGGAACGAGACCCGCTCGAAGGCGATCTCCCCCCGGGCGCGCCCCAGCGCGACGGGCTCGGCCCGTTCGGTGATGTCCACCGGCAGGTCGAGATACTCGAAGACGCGTTGGAACAGCGCCAGCGACGCCTGGATGTCCACGCCGGTGGACAGCAGCGAGACGGCGGGGCGCAGCAGCCCCTGCTGGAGGCTGACGAAGGCGACGAGGGTGCCGATGGACGGGGCCGAGCCGCCGAGCTGTGTCATGGCGCCGGCCGACCAGTACAGCAGCGGCGGGATGGCGCCCATGATCATGCCGATGGTGGCCATCCGCCAGCGCCCCGCCATGCTGGCCCGCACCTCCAGCGCGACCAGCTTCTCCGACTCCTCGGTGAAGCGTTCGGTCAGCGCCTCCGAACGGCCCATGGTGCGGCCCAGCAGGATGCCGCTGACCGACAGCGACTCGGTGACCATCGCGGCCATCGCCGCCATCTGCTTCTGACGGTGTCCGGTGATCCGCTTGCGCTCCCGGCCGACGCGGCGCGCGATCCAGACGAAGAACGGCAGCAGCGCGAGGGACACCAGGGTCAGCCGCCAGTCCAGCGCCAGCATGGCCACCAGGGTCGCGGTCACCGCGGTGAGGTTGGAGACCAGGGAGGTGGCGGTGGAGGTGACGGTGGCCTGCATGCCGCCGATGTCGCCGGCGATCCGGGACTGCACCTCGCCCGTGCGGGTCCTGGTGAAGAACGCCAGCGGCATCTGCTGGAGCTTGCCGTAGACGGCGGCCCGCAGGTCGTGCATCACGCGCTGGCCGACGGTGGTGGAGATCAGCGTCTGGAGGACGCCGAAGACGCTGCTGGTGACGGTCGCCGCGATCATGCCCAGCGCGAGCAGCGTCAGCAGATCGGCCCGCTGCTGCGGCAGCGCGACGTCGATGACCTCGCGGAGCAGGAACGGGGAGGTGACTCCGACCAGCGAGGAGGCGCCGACGAGCAGGCCCACCACGGCCAGCCGGCCTCGGTAGGGGCGGAAGAGTCGGACGATGCGGCGCAGCTGTGCGGGTTGGGCGGGCTCGACGGGGGCGCCGGGGTGGGGCGGCCCTGAGGGTTCTGGTTGGGGCATGGCTCCTTCGAGGGGGCGGGGGTGCGACGATCCTCCAGCCTACGACCGAGGCCCGTCTTCACGCTGCCCTTCGCGCAGGTCGGTACAGGTGCCCCGGCCGGGCGGGACGTGCGGACGGGTGGCCGGCGGGTGGGCTCGCGTGTTACCAAGAGCCATGCCCTCTCGCTCCCGGTATGACGTGGTGATCGTCGGGGGTGGCCACAACGGACTGGTGGCCGCCGCGTATCTGGCCCGGGCCGGCCGACGGGTGGTGGTGCTGGAGCGGTTGGACGCCGTGGGCGGCGCCGCCGTCTCCGGCGCCCCGTTCCCCGGGGTCGCCGCCCGGCTGTCCCGCTTCGCCTACCTGGTCAGCCTGCTGCCGCAGCGCATCGTGGGGGACCTGGGGCTGCGCCTTGAGCTGCGGCGGCGTCCGTTCGCCTCCTACACCCCGACGACGCGCGGGGGGCGGCCGACCGGGCTGCTCGTCGGCGACGGGGAGCAGCGGGTGCGCGACTCGTTCGCCCGGCTGACCGGGGACGAGCGGGAGTACCTGGCCTGGCGGGAGTTCTACGCCGCCACCGGGCGGCTGGCGGGCCGGGTGTTCCCCACCCTGACCGAGCCGCTGCCGAGCCGGGCGGAGCTGCGGGCCAGGGTCGACGACGCCCCGCTCTGGGAGGCGCTCTTCGAACGGCCGCTGGGCGAGACGATCGAGAAGCGGTTCACGGACGACCTGGTGCGCGGGGTGGTGCTCACCGACGCGTTGATCGGCACCTTCTCGGATGCCCACGACCCCTCCCTGGCGCAGAACCGCTGCTTCCTCTACCACGTGATCGGGCAGGGCACCGGCGACTGGGACGTGCCGGTGGGTGGCATGGGCGCGGTGACCGACGCGCTGCTCGGCGCCGCCCTCGCGGCGGGCGCCGAGATCGCGGTCGGCCACGAGGTGACGGAGCTGGCGACGGACGGGCGCACGGTGGAGGTGACCTATCACGCCGACGGGGGCGAGGGGCGGCTCGGCGCGGACCAGGCGCTGGTGAACGCCTCCCCCAGCGAGCTGGCCCGGCTGCTCGGCGAGCCGGCGCCGCCGGCCCCCGAGGGGTCCCAGTTCAAGGTGAACATGCTGCTCACCCGGCTGCCCGCGCTGCGGGACCCGGCCGTGGACCCGCGCGAGGCGTTCGCCGGGACGTTCCATATCGCCGAGGGGTACGGGGAGTTGGCGACGGCGTACGCCGAGGCGGCCGAGGGCCGGCTGCCGTCGAAGCCGCCGAGCGAGGTGTACTGCCACTCGCTGACCGACCCGTCGATCCTCCCCGCCGACCTGGCCGCCGCCGGCTACCAGACGTTGACGCTGTTCGGGCTGCACACCCCCGAGCGGCTCTTCGCCGGCGACGGGCAGCGGCAACGGAAGGTGCGGGACGCGCTGTTGGCCGCGACGACGCGGGCGCTCGACGAGCATCTCGCCGAGCCGATCGCGGACTGCCTGGCGGTGGACTCGGGGGGCCGGCCCTGTGTGGAGGCGAAGACCCCGCGCGATCTGGAGCGCGAGCTGCGGCTGCCCGGCGGCCATATCTTCCACGGCGATCTGGCGTTCCCCTGGCGGGAGACCGGGCGGGACGGGCCGGGTGACCGCTGGGGGGTGGCGACCGGCCACCCGAACGTCCTGCTGTGCGGCGCCGGCGCGGTGCGCGGTGGCGGGGTCAGCGGGGTGGGCGGGCACAACGCGGCGATGGCGGCGCTGGGGCGGTGAGCCGCCTCCTCAAGGGGCTGAGCGGGCGCGGCACGAGGAGGTCGGGCACTGGCTGAGCCGCCGGTGGGTGTCCGCGTCGATCCGGTGCCGCTCGTCGACGGGGAGTTCGCCCCGGCCGGCGAGCCGCGCGCGGGCGTGGTCGACGAGCGTGGCGTGGCCGGCGAGGCGCAGGACGCGGGCGCCTCGGGCGGCGAACTCCTCGGCGAGGCGCCCCGCTTCGCAGCCGACACCCAGGACGCGGGCGCCACCGGGATCGCCGGCCGGGGCCGGCAGCGCAGGCCGCCCGGCGTGGGCGTTGAGCGGGCCCATGGTCGGCGTGGTCGCGGAGCCCCGGCGGGGCCCCGCCGCGGGTTCAGCGGCGGCCGTCGGTCGGGGGCCGGCGCGGCGGCGGGGCGGTGGAGTCGCGGAGCACCACATGGGTGCCGAGGAGGGCGCGTTGGTCGGCTACGGAGACCGTGCCGGCGCCGAGCCCCAGGGCCAACCGCACGGCGGTGCGGCCGAGTTCGGCGTAGGGCACGTGGACGGTGGTGAGCTGGGGCAGCATGTCGGTCGCGCAGTCGGCGTCGCCGTAGCCGACCAGCGAGACGTCCTCGGGGACGCGGCGTCCCGCGGCCCGGAGGGCCGCCAGCGCGCCGGAGGCGGCGGGGTCGGTGACGGCGAAGACGGCCGTGAAGTCGGCGCCGCCGGCCAGCCGGCGGGAGAGCCGGTCGCGCGCCTCGGCGCGCCCGAGGCCGCCGCCGGCGAGCAGTTCCGAGCGGAACGGGACGTCGAAGTCGGCCAACGCCCTGCGGTAGCCGGCCAGTCGGCCGGCGGTGGTGGAGGTGGTGTCGGTGGGGCCGAGGAAGAGGATGCGTCGGTGTCCCTGGACCAGCAGACGGCTGACCACGGCGTAGGCGCCGCCCTCGTTGTCGTACTCCACCACGGTGGCCGGCGCCGCGTCGTCGGGGGCCGGCCGTCCGCAGAAGACCAGCCGGGATCCGGAGGCGGCGAGCGAGCCGGCGATATGGGACAACTCGGCGTGGTGGCGCGGGTCCTGGGATCCGTCGCCGATGAGGACGACCGCGCCCGCGCCCTGTTGGCGCATGGCCCGCAGCACGGCGCGCTCGCGTTCCCGCTCGCCCTGGGTGGTGCCGATCAGACAGCTGCGGCCGTTGCGGGCGGCCTCCTCCTCGGCGCCGTGCGCGATCCTGGCCACCGGCTCCTGGCGCAGGTCGTCGACGACGAGGGCGATCGTCGGGACGGCGTGTCCGCGCAGGGCGCGGGCGTGGGTGTTGGCGACGTAGTCGAGTTCCTGAACGGCTCTCAGCACCCGTTGTCGGGTGCGTTGCGCCACCGGGTAGTTGCCGGCGAGCACCCGGGAGACGGTGGCCATCGAGACATCGGCGGCCCGGGCGACCTGGCGCAGCGTGGTGGGTCCTGAGGCGCCTCGGGACATCAGGACGTTCCCGGGCTCGGACGGACTAACGGATGTGGTGGACATGACCAACCCTCACGATTCATTGGTCTGGACATGACGAAAACCTCGCAGTAACGTCAGACTTGGTCTAGACCGCGAAACTCCCCTTTTGGAGCGCTCCTCCCCCACAACCTCCGGGAGCGAAGAATGCGCAAGAAACTCCTCACCGCCGCGACCGGCGCCGGTCTGGCCCTGGCGACGGTGTTCGCCACGGGCACGACCGCCCAGGGCCACGGCTACACCACCAGCCCGTCGAGTCGCCAACAGCAGTGCGCCCAGGGCGCGGTGGACAACTGTGGCGCGATCGTCTGGGAACCGCAGAGCGTCGAGGGCCCCAAGGGCTTCCCCGGCGCTGGACCCGCCGACGGCACCATCTGCTCCGGCGGCAACAGCCGGTTCGCCGAGCTGGACGACCCCCGTGGCGGCAACTGGCCGGCCACGAACCTCTCCCCCGGCCAGAACGTCACCTTCAGCTGGACCTTCACTGTGGGTCACAGCACCAGCGAGTTCGACTACTACATCACCCGGGACGGGTACAACCCCTCCCAGCCGCTGACCCGGGCGGACCTGGAGCCCCAGCCGTTCCTGACGGTGCCGCTGAACGGGGCTCAGCCCGGCGACACGCAGCATCACCAGGGCACGGTGCCCCAGAAGTCCGGCCGTCATCTCATCCTGGCCGTCTGGAACGTCGCCGACACCGGTAACGCTTTCTACGCCTGCTCGGATGTGAATCTCTGACGCCTCCCGTTCGGGTGTGCACGGGTTTGACGCGGGTGCGTGGGGAGGAGCGCACACTCCCCGCGCACCCGCCGCCTCCGACCGGCCGGGGCACCCGGCGCGCTCCTGGCACCGAGGGTCCCGGCCGGACCTGACCACGGCTCAGCGCAGCCAGGGATAACTCGCGACCAACGGGGTCCGCTCCCACCACGCGCCCAGCCCCCAGACCCGGCCCGCCGAGTAGAGCGCCGCCACGATCATCACGCCGGCGTAGACCACATGGGCGTCGATCAACGGGTTCGGCGACATGGTCGGCGAACCGTCCGACGCGTGCCGGGCGATCGGGAACTCGCCGAGCCACAGCATGAGCATCATCAGCGGGCCGGCGAGCGCGGTGACCCGCAACCCTATGCCGAGCACCAGGGACAGCCCGATACCCGCCATGCCGCCCATGTAGAGCCAGTCGATGATCATCTCACCGGCCCACGAGTGGAAGGTCGACTCCAACGGGCCGGCCGACACCGAGGCCAGATAGCCCCGCGCCGGAGAGCCGCCCCGGAGCCAGGCGTTCTCGGACGAGGTCGCGTACCCGAGGCCGAACGTCTTGTCCAGGAAGGCCCAGAGGAAGATCCCTCCGGTCACGATCCGCAGCACCGCCAGGGTCTTGAGGGCCCGAGACGCCTCGACACCATCAGGCCGCCCGTCGACGGAGGAAGAACTCGCCCGAGGCGAGGAGAACCGCACGTTCATGCTTTCACTCCTTGTGTGGAAGGCCGCGCCCAACAGGTCCTGCTCACGGCTCCACCACCGCCGCGGGCTCAGTTCCCGAAACAAGAACGTCGTTCTCATAGACCGTGAGGTAGGACGAAACGGCCGGTTCCTCCCCCAACCCCTGATAGGACCAGTCGTTCTCCGGATCCCAGCCGGGACCGCCCGTCATCCGGAACTGCACCTCGGCCCGGTGCGCCGACTGTCCGCCCGGGTAGATCGAGCGGCCCGCGCAGGCCAGTTCCGCGTAGTAGAGGTCTCCCGCCGCCCGGACGATCGAGCTCTCCAACTCCGGGCACTCGTGATAGCCGGAGGTCAGGGCGATCCCCTCGGGATCGACCCCCTCGTCGAGGGTGAACCAGTAGCGCACCGAGGTCTGTTCGAGCGAACGGGCCGGGAAGGCGGACACGTTCCGCACGGTCGCCCGGATCTCCGTGAAGGTGTCGCCCGTCCCGTTGGTACCGGCCTCGACATAGATCTCGTCGCCGTCCGGCTCCTCGACGGGCGGGAAGCCGGGCAGCGGCGCGCCGCCGTACACCCGCGTCAGATAGGCCAGGGCACCGGAGAACCCGGCGTTGTAGTCGGTCGCCACCTCGTTGGCCACATAGTCCAGGCGGTCGTCCTCATAGGCGTCGTCCGGCGCCGAAGGACCGCCCACCAACGCGCCGTAGAGCACATGACGGCTGGCCTCGGGCACGGTGAGCTGATCCGTCCAGGAGCCGTGCGCGGTCCGATGGTGCGGATCACGGGGCGGATCCTCCCCGAACCCCACCACATAGCTGGCGCCCCGGGGATTGTCACCCAGCGCGTAGTCGATCTGGCTCTCTCCGAACTCGCGGTAGTGCGCGGCCCGTTCGGAGTCCGTCTCCGCCAGCCAGTCCGAGTACAGCAGGGCGACGAAGGAGGTGTTGGCGGCATACCGCAGCGAACCCCAGGTGTCGAGCACGGCCTGGCCGCCCGGTGAGTACCGGACGCGCTCGCCGTTCACCCCCACCGTCCAGTAGTCGAGCCAGCGGTTGGCGTCCGCCACATACTTCGGATCGCCCGTCTCCATCGCCAACAGCGCGTAGGCGCCGTAGGACTTGTCGTCCCAGGCGAGCGTCCACCGATAGCTGCGCAGCTCCGACTGCGGCTCGGTGGCCAGCGCGTCGTACTCGGCCTCGGCCTTGGCCAGATAGCCGGCGTCCCCGGTCGCCTTGTACAACCAGTAGGCGCCCCAGACCAGTTCGTCCTGGTAGCCGGACCAGGAGCGGTAGAAGTCGCCGGCCGGCACGCAGTCCGAGTAGACGCCGCGGTGCTCGTCCGCGAAGGCGTACAGCTGCTCCGCGTGCTCCACCAACTCGGCGGCGTAGGCGGGATCGTCCTCGGCGAACAGCAGCGACGAGGCGGCCATCGCCGCCGCCGTCTCGGCCGCCACATCCGAACCGGGGCAGTCCGCGTCCACCCGGTAGGCCGGCCGCGCCATCGGCATCACCTCGGCCGGCCCCCACCACTGGTGGTCCGCCGCTCCGTCGCCGACCTGCGCGTAGAGCACATCGGGCTCCGGGTGCGCCCGGATGAAGTAGTCGTTCACCCACCGCAGGTTGCTCTTCAGATACTCCGACTGCCCTGCCTGCTCGTACCCCTCACCCGCGGCCAGGCCGCCCCACGCCAGCAGCGTGGTCGAAGCGGCCATCGGCAGACCGAACTTGACGTGATCGCCCGCGTCGTACCAGCCCCCGGTGAGGTCGAGCCCCACATCGGCGCCGTCGTCGAGAGCGGAGTCCCCGCGCCAGCTCACCCGGTTGTCCTCGGGCAACTCCCCCGAGCGCTGGGCCTCGTAGAAGAACATCGACTTCTGCAGCGCCTCCGCATAGGCGAACTCCGGCGCGGCCACCTCGGCGACCGGCTCCGCCCGCGCCTCCCCGCCGCTCGGCGAGAGCAGCAGACCGGCACCGAGCGCGACCGTGGCCAACACGGCGACCCGAACGCGCCCACGCGCCGACCGGCGCCCCGGTGGTGACATGCGGTGACTGACAAGGTGAGGAGACATCGGTGGCTCGATCCTGGGGGTCCGAAGGAGAACCGCCGCCGGGTGGTGACCGTCTCACACCCCTAGGGGTGATCGACGGTCGGATTGGGAGCGCTCCCACCCGGCGACGGCAGCCTCATACTGCAAGGAGGTCATGCCCTCGTCAAGCTTTCTCTCACGAGGTGGAACCCATCGGTGGAGAGCGGCGCCCACGCCCCCCACCCCTTACCGCGGTCCGGCGAACGGATCGCCGGACCACCGGGGCCGAGACCCCGGTTGACGCCGTTTCGCCCCCGCCCGTCCCTGACGGGGGCGAAACGGCCGGATCCCGCTGCCCACCGGACAACCCCCTCCCGCAGGGGGTCCGGAGCGGCTGACACCACGGTGGAGAGCGGGTGTTCACCATCGCCGTCGAGGTCCGAGGGCGACCGGTCCAGGGCGGACCGGTCAGCCGACGCCCCGGCTACGGCGGTTGAAGTCGCTGCGCCTGTTGACCTCGCGCACCCGAAGCCGCAACAGCGGGGCGAGATCCTGACCCGGCCCGGAGCGGGCCGTCCCGCACGCCCCACCCTCGGGGGGTTCGGCGCGTTCGACGGCGCTGACCCCACCCGCGGCCTCGTCATCACTCCTGAGCACCCGGCGTACGCCGGTGGAACTGTCGGGGGGTGGCATGTTGGCCGCCCTTCTCGTTTCCTGGTCAACGATCCGAGAACCACCACCGCATGGGAGGCACCTGCCGCCTCTGGGTGGGAGCGCTCCCACTTGGTGGTTGACCTCATAGTGGAAGCACAGCCAGGCGCCGTCAACCGCCCGCGCATTCTTTTCTCAAACAAAGTCAGCGATGACAGACGTGCCACCCCGCCCGGGCCGTGCGGAGGGTGAACGCCGCACGGCCCGGCGGGGGTTGGTACGGACCGTTGACGGCCGGGGCGCGTTCGAGCTGTGGAGTCAGCCGATCAGCGTCGGTGGGTGCGGGGCGGACGGACGCCGGGGATCGTCCGGGGTCGGCCGTGGCCGGGCGTTGCGCATCCGGATCGCGCTGTGGCCGAGGCTGCTGCCGACGGCCGCGTCCCAGAACGGCCAGAGGTTGTCGTAGAGCCGCAGTTGGATGCCGGCCGCGCGGTGCAGCGCGAGCAGGTCCCCCACGCGTTCGGCGGGACCCAGCGGGGCGACCTCCTCCCTGGCCACCAGGGCGTGCGAGTTCGGTGCGCCGCTGGGGCGGAAGGGGGCGGCGGGCAGCCGGTAGGCGAAGAGTTCGACCTGTTGCAGGGCCGGCAGCCAGCCGTACTCGATGGCGTGCACGCGCTCGCCGCCGCCGTCGCCGATCAGGCGACGGCGGTCGGCCCGGGAACTGCTGGGCCGGGCCCAGACCATGGCCCGGGGGCACTGCCGGGGGAACCAGTAGTCCGGGGCGCGGGCGGCGTCGACGGCCCAGACCAGGGCCTCCATCCGCTGGGCGCTGGCCGACAGGTGCGGGCGGAAGATTCGGATGTCGGGATCCTCGGAGAAGTGGAGGACCTCACCTGTTGCAGGTCGCATGATCACATCCTCGCAGCGATCAGGGGACCCGACCGCGCCTCCTCGCGGCCACCACCGGCATCGCCGAATCCCGGCGACCGCCGCCTGGTCGACCGGTGTTTTTCAGCCATCGGACCCGACCACGACCACACCACCAGGAGTCCATACGACCACCACACCGAGGACACAGACGAAGCCGGGGGAAGCGCCTCCCGCCAGGGGAAAAACCCGTTGATTTTCGGCACCCCGCACCGTGACTCTTGCAAGGTTGCCCAATTCCCAAACGCACTGACTCTGGGATGTCATGCAGATTCGCGATCTTCCGCACACCGACCCCGGCCAGCCGGACGTGAGGTCGGGTTTTCGTTTTCTGGTCTGGCTCTTCCGCCGCCAACTCGGCGGCCAGGCCAAGGCCCTGGGATGGGGCACACTCCACATCGCGGCCATCGCCAGCCTGCCGATCGCCACGGGTCTCGCGATCTCGGCGGTGGTGGACGGCTCCGGCCGACGGCTCCTGGCCACGGGGCTGCTGTTGCTGACCATCACGCTGGTGATGGCCTTCGCCGACACCATGCTGCACCGCGCCGCGGTGACCAACTGGATCACGGCTGCCGCACGCGTGCAGCAGTTGCTCGCGCGGCACACCGCCGAGCTGGGCGGGGTGCTCACCCGCCGGGTGGCGGCCGGCGAGGTGGTGAAGGTCTCCACCGGGGACGTGGAGAAGATTGGCTGGTTCGTCGAGACGTTCTCGCGTTTCGCCGCCGCCGTGGTGGTCACGCTCTCCGTCTGCGCCGGGCTTGTCTGGTACGAGCCGCGGCTCGGGCTGCTGGTCGCGGGCGGGGTGGCGGCCGTGGCGCTGAGCGTCTTCCCGCTGCTGCCCGCGGCCACCCGCCGCGCGGACTTCGAGCGGGGCAAGTCGGGACGGGCCACCGAGCTGGCCTCGGACACCGTGGCCGGGCTGCGGGTGCTGCGCGGGATCGGGGGCGAGGAGCTGTTCCTCAGCCGCTACCGCAGGGCCTCCCAGGAGGTCAGGGCCGCCTCGGTCCGCAACGCCCGGATGTGGTCGCTGATCGACGCCCTACAGGTGGTGCTGCCGGGGCTGCTGCTGATCGCGGTGGTCTGGCAGGGCGCCACGCTGGCGCTCGACGGGCGGCTGAGCCCGGGCGAGTTGGTGACCGTCTACGGGGCCGTCACCTTTCTGATGTTCCCACTCCGTCTGTTCACCGAGATGGCGATGGCCTTCACCTTCTCCCGTCCCTCCGCCAAGCGTGCGGTGCGGGTGCTGGGGCTGCGCCGGGAGCTGTCCGACGGGCCGGCGTCCCCGGTGGCGTCGGACGCGCCGCTCAGCGGTGACCTGACCGACCCGGCCACCGGGCTGTGCGCCGCCGAGGGGCGTCTGACCGCCGTGGTCTGTGGGGACCCGGACGCCGCCGAGCGGCTGGCCGAGCGCCTGGGCGGGCATCCGGCCCTGCCGCAGGAGGAGCCGTCCGCGCGGCTCGGCGGCGTGCCGCTGAACGAGGTCGCGCTGGCCGAGGCGCGCACGGCTGTGCTGGTCCAGGACAAGGACCCGGTGCTGCTCTCCGGCACGCTGGCGGAGCTGCTGGACGTCCCCTCGTCGGGGCGGACCGACGCCAAGGCCGCGCTGGCCGCGGCGCACTGCCACGACGTGTTGGAGGCGCTGTCCCGGGCGACCAGGGACGGCAGCCGCGATCCGATGCGCGGGGCGATCACCGAGCGGGCCCGTTCGCTCTCCGGCGGCCAGCGGCAGCGGCTGGCACTGGCCCGCTCGCTGATCACCGACCCGGAGGTGCTGGTCCTCGACGAGCCGACCTCGGCCGTCGACGCGCACACGGAGGCCGGGATCGCCGACGGGCTACGGGAGTCGCGGGCCGGGCGCACCACCGTGGTGTTCACCTCCAGCCCGCTGATGCTGGACCGCGCCGACGAGGTGGTCTTCGTACACGAGGGCAGCGTGATCGCCTCCGGAACGCACCGGGAACTGCTGCGCGGGGCGCCCGCCTACCGGGCCGTCGTCACCCGTGAGGTGACGAGCGCCCGCGAGGCTGAGCACGGGTCAGAGAACGTCCACCTTGCCGAGGAGTCCGCATGATCGGCGTCAGACCGCCGGAGTACGACCCGGCCAGCAACGAGCACACGACGACCCTGCCGGTGGCGGGGCGGGCGACGGTGAGCACCTATGTGCGCGAGCTGCTGCGCCGCCACCGACGGGCCTTCGCGATCCTGATCGCGGTCAACGCGGCGGCGGTGCTGGCCTCGATGGTGGGCCCCATTCTGCTGGGGAACGTGGTGCAGGGGCTCGCGGACGGGGAACGTGAGCTGAACCTGGGACGCGACCTGTCGGTGTTCGCGGTGGCGCTCGCGCTCCAGGCGGTCTTCGTCCGGATGGTGCGGCTGAGGGGTGCTGTGCTGGGCGAGCGGATGCTGGCGGATCTGCGGGAGGACTTCCTGGTCCGCTCGGTGGCCCTGCCGCCCGGCGTGTTGGAGCGCGCGGGCACCGGGGATCTGCTGGCCCGGATCAACACGGATGTGGACCGGCTGTCCACGGCGATGCGCGAGGCGCTGCCGCAGATGTCCATCGCGGTGGTCTGGGCCGGGCTGCTGATGGGCGGCATCGTGGCCGTCGCCCCCGCGCTGGGTCTGGCGATCCTGCTGGCGCTGCCGCTGCTGCTGGGCGTGTGCGTCTGGTATTTCCGGCGGGCGCCGGCGGGCTATCGGTCGGAGGCGGCGGGCTACGCCGCGGTGGCCGCCGCGCTGGCGGAGACGGTGGACGCCGGGCGGACCATCGAGTCGCACCGTCTTGAGCGGGAGCGGATCGCGCTCTCCGACCGACGAGTTCGGGAATGGACTCAATGGGAGCGGTACACGCTCTGGCTGCGATCGGTCCTGATCCCGGCGATCAACGTCTACCACGCCTCGTTGTTGAGCGGGGTGCTGCTGCTCGGTGGCTGGTTCGTCATCGAGGGCTGGATGTCCGTGGGGCAGCTGACCACGGGGGCCCTGTTGTCGCAGCTGATGGTGGAGCCGGTGGGGATGATCCTGCGGTGGATGGACGAGTTGCAGGTGGCCCGGGTCTCGTTGGCGCGGCTGGTCGGGGTGCGGGAGGTCGGGGAGGACGAGGGGGATCCCTCGCTGGCGCCCGAGGGGCGGGATCTGGTGGCCGACGAGGTGCGCTTCGGGTACGAGGCGGACGTCGACGTGCTGCACGACGTGTCCCTGGGGGTTCCCGCCGGGACCAGGATCGCGCTGGTGGGTCCTTCCGGCGCCGGGAAGTCCACGCTGGGTCGGCTGCTGGCGGGGATCTACGGTCCGCGCACCGGTTCGGTGACCCTCGGGGACACCCGGCTGTCCGCGATGACGGCCGAGCGGGTGCGCGAGCGGGTGGCCCTGGTGAACCAGGAGCACCATGTGTTCGTCGGCCCGCTGCGGGACAACCTGCTGCTGGCCAGGGCCGACGCCTCGGACGCGGAGCTGTGGGCGGCGCTCGGCGCGGTGGACGCGGACGAGTGGGTGCGGGAGCTGCCGGAGGCGCTGGACACCGAGGTGGGCTCCGGCGCGCTGACGGTGACCCCGGCGCGGGCTCAGCAGATCGCGCTGGCGCGACTGGTGTTGGCGGATCCGCACACCCTGGTGCTGGACGAGGCGACCTCGCTGCTCGACCCGCGTGCGGCGCGGCATCTGGAGCGGTCGCTGGGCCGGGTGCTGGAGGGGCGGACGGTGGTCGCCATCGCGCACCGGCTGCACACCGCGCATGACGCGGATGTGATCGCGGTGGTGGAGAGCGGGCGGATCACGGAGCTGGGCAGCCATGACGAGCTGGTGGCCGCGGACGGCGCGTATGCCGCGCTGTGGCGGTCCTGGCACGGCTGACGCGGGCGTCGTGACATCGCTGCCAGGGCCTGCCCCCGCCGGGGGGCGGGCCCTGGGCCCGTCGGGGGGGACTCGGCCCTCAGGGGGTGAGCAGGCCGGCTCCGACGCCGCCGGCCGCGCCGAGGATCACGAAGGCGGGCATCAGCACCTTGTTCTCCACCCAGGCGCCGGCCCGGAACCGCATGAAGCTGGGCGGGCCCAGGGGGTACCAGCGGCGGCCGGCTATGGGGAGGGGCCAGAGCATCGGGCAGCCGGAGATGGTGATGGAGTCGCCGAGGGTGTGCACGATGGCGCCGAGCACGATGGGCAGGCCGAGCCAGGCGTAGGGCTCGTCGGTGAACAGCCAGTTGGCGCCGTTGCCCGGCTCGTTGAGTACGCCGGCGAGGATCCAGGCGGTGGCGGCGCCGAGCAGCCAGACCAGCACGTCGCTCGAGACCCTGGCCATGCGCCAGAGCAGCCCTTCGACGGCGAGCACCATATGGATGAAGAGGGTGGCCAGCACGGCCCAGCGGCCGAAGGCTATGGCGGCGCCGGAGAAGCCGGCGCCCAGCATGACGGCCCAGATCCAGGTGTGGGTGAGGGTGCGGTGGCCGCCGCTGCGGCGGCGGTCCCTTCGGCCTCTGGTGGCGTTGTAGACGGCGGCGGAGAGTTTGTCGATGAAGCCGGCGAGGATCTTGGAGAACGGGCCGAAGGCGCGGGAGATGGTGGCGTTCTTGTGGTCGAGGTCGGGCGCCAGCGCCGCGCCGGCGCAGATCAGGGTGCCGACGACGAGGACGGGCCAGGGCATGGGGTGGCCGGCCCACGAGGCGGCGGCTCCGACCCCCAGCCAGGCCATCGCTCCGGACAGCGAGTGCGCTGGTCCCATCATCGGTAACTCCCCCGCCCGTACTTCACTGTTGACTGGTCCTTCGGCGGGACAGCGTAGCGCCATGTGATCTTCGGACGAGCGGCCGGTTCTCCTTTGCGGGCTCGGTACGGGCACTATGGGGCGGTGACCCTTATCGATCAGATGCCGCAGGACAGTGACCCCGATGCCCTCTTCGACACCTTCTCGTCGTGGGCGAACGAGCGGGGGATCACCCTCTATCCCGCGCAGGAGGAGGCGCTGATCGAGGTGGTCTCGGGGTCGAACGTGATCCTGTCCACTCCCACCGGCTCGGGCAAGTCGCTGGTGGCGGCGGGGGCGCACTTCGCCGCGCTCTCCCGCGACGAGGTCACGTTCTACACGGCCCCGATCAAGGCGCTGGTGTCGGAGAAGTTCTTCGAGCTGTGCAAGCTCTTCGGCACCGAGAACGTGGGCATGCTGACCGGGGACGCCTCGGTGAACGCGGACGCTCCGGTGATCTGCTGCACGGCCGAGGTGCTGGCGTCGATCGCCCTGCGGGACGGGGCGCAGGCCGATGTCGGCCAGGTGGTGATGGACGAGTTCCACTTCTACGCGGAGCCGGATCGGGGATGGGCTTGGCAGATCCCGCTGCTGGAGCTGCCCCAGGCGCAGTTCGTCCTGATGTCGGCGACCCTCGGCGACATGTCGCGGTTCGAGGAGGATCTGAGGCGACGCACGGGGCGGTCCACCGCGCTGGTGCGTTCGGCGACGCGACCGGTGCCGCTGAGCTACGAGTATCGGACGACGGGGCTGACGGAGACCCTGACGGAGCTGTTGGAGACCCGTCAGGCGCCCGTCTATATCGTGCACTTCACCCAGGCGCAGGCCGTGGAGCGGGCGCAGGCGCTGATGAGCATCAACATGTGCACCCGGGCGGAGAAGGACGAGATCGCCTCGCTGATCGGCAACTTCCGCTTCACCACGCGCTTCGGTCGGAATCTCTCCCGCTTCGTGCGGCATGGCATCGGGGTGCACCACGCGGGGATGCTGCCCAAGTACCGCCGGCTGGTGGAGAAGTTGGCCCAGGCCGGGTTGTTGAAGGTGATCTGCGGCACCGACACCCTGGGCGTGGGGGTGAACGTGCCGATCAGGACGGTGTTGTTCACCGCGCTCACCAAGTACGACGGGAACCGGGTGCGGGTGTTGCGGGCGCGGGAGTTCCATCAGATCGCCGGCCGCGCGGGGCGTGCCGGGTTCGACACCTCCGGGTTCGTCGTGGCGCAGGCGCCTGAGCATGTGGTGGAGAACGAGAAGGCGTTGGCGAAGGCGGGCGACGATGCCAAGAAGCGCCGCAAGGTGGTGCGGAAGAAGGCGCCCGAGGGCTTCGTCAACTGGAGCGACCAGACTTTCGAGCGGCTGATCGGGGCCGATCCCGAGCCGTTGACCTCGCGGTTCCGGGTGACACACGCCATGCTGCTCGCGGTGATCGCGCGGCCGGGCGACCCGTTCGCCGCGATGCGTCGGCTGTTGGAGGACAACCACGAGCCGCGCAGGCAGCAGTTGCGGTTGATCCGGCGGGCGATCGCGATCTTCCGTTCGCTGCTGGACGGCGGAATCGTGGAGCGGCTGCCCGAGCCGGACGCGCAGGGGCGGACGCTGCGGTTGACCGTGGATCTTCAGGCGGACTTCGCGCTGAACCAGCCGCTGTCGACCTTCGCGTTGGCCGCGTTCGAGCTGCTTGATCCCGAGTCTCCTTCCTATGCGTTGGACATGGTCTCCGTCGTGGAGGCCACCCTGGACGACCCTCGGCAGATCCTGGCCGCGCAGCAGAACAAGGCGCGCGGGGAGGCCGTGGCGGCGATGAAGGCCGACGGGGTCGAGTACGAGGAGCGGATGGAGCGGCTGATGGACATCGGCTATCCGCGCCCGCTGGACGAGCTGCTGTTCCACGCCTTCGGCCTGTATCGCAAGAGCCACCCCTGGGTGGGCGACCACCCCCTGTCGCCCAAGTCCGTGGTGCGGGACATGTACGAGCGGGCCATGACGTTCTCCGAGTTCGTCTCGTTCTACGAGTTGGCGCGCACCGAGGGGATCGTGTTGCGCTATCTGGCGAGCGCCTACAAGGCGTTGGAGCACACCGTGCCGGACGACCTGAAGTCCGAGGACTTCGAGGACATCACGGCGTGGCTGGGCGAGTTGGTGCGTCAGGTGGACTCCAGTCTGTTGGACGAGTGGGAGCAGTTGGCCAATCCGGCGACGGAGGACGCGGACCAGGCGCAGGAGCGCGCCGATCAGGTGCGCCCGGTGACGGCCAACGCGCGGGCCTTCCGCGTGCTGGTGCGGAACGCGATGTTCCGCAGGGTGGAGTTGGCGGCGCTGGGGCGGGTCGCCGAGCTGGGCGAGTTGGACGGCGAGGCGGGCTGGGACGCGGAGGCGTGGCGGGCGGCGCTGGACGACTACTGGGATGAGTACGACGAGTTGGGCACCGGCCCTGACGCGCGGGGCCCACGCCTGCTGCGGATCGAGGAGGTGCCCGAGGACGGGCTGTGGCGGGTGCGGCAGGCCTTCGCGGATCCGGCCGGCGACCACGACTGGGGGATCTCGGCCGAGGTGGATCTGACGGCCTCCGACGCGGAGGGCCAGGCGGTGCTCAAGGTGACTGACGTGGGCCAGCTGTGAGGGGGGCCGCCAGGGGCAACGGCCGGCCCCTGGCGGCGTCCAACGCGAGGCCCAACTGCTCGCGGTACCAGCCGACCTCGTCCGGGTCGCGGGCGGTGAGCAGGCGTCGTACCGAGCGCCAGGGGCCGGCGGCCAGCCGGGCGGCCATCAGGGGCGGGCGGAGCCGGCCCAGCACCGCGCGCTCCACCGGATCGGGCACCTCGGCCTCCAGCGTGCCGGGGTCGAGGACCGCGGCCGGCACGGCGGCGGCCTCCCAGGGGCAGGACGCCTGACCGGCGAGCAGCCCCGTGCGCCGGGCGCGCCAGCGGCGGGGGCGCCAGTCCTGGCCCTGGCGGAGGGAGTGGCGCAGCCCGTCGGGCAGCGGGCCCGTCAGCAGGCCGGGCCGTCGTCGGGCGAAGACGCACAGCTCGTCGGGGGGAAAGCGCCAGGCGACCACGCCGTGTTCGGTGAGGTGGAATTCGGAGGGGCTGAAGCAGCCGCCTCGGGCCAGCCGGGAGAAGCGGGCGGTGCTGATCCCCATCAGCACCGCGCCAGCCGAGGCGCTGACCGGCCGCTCGGGGAATCGCTTGCCGCTGAGCCGCCGGGGCGCGTACCGCACGCGCTCGGGGCCGTGATCCGCGCGCTCGGCCCTCCCCTGGGGGCGCCCGCGGCGCCTGGGGCGCCGCAGGGAGCCACGCGCCGGACGCCGAGGCGCCGGACGGGGCGGGTTCGCCTCGGCCGGTGCTCCGAGGGGCGGCCGGTCCAGCAGCGGCGAACCGGCCGCGAGCAAGGCCGGCGGCCCGACGGGGTGCGGGGAGCGCATCGGGGCGTACCCGGGGGAGGTGAGGTGGGTGAGGGGCACAGCAGGCGAGGACCGCGTGAAGCGTGCGGACATGAGGGGCTCTCCAACCATCGATCGTTACTCTCAGTTACGAGAGTAGGCGATCGAACCCCTTTCCACAACCCTGAGTGACGACGGAGTCACCCAGGGCGATACCGCCTCGGAGTCAGCGGGACTCCCTGACCGCCAGCCCCATGTGCTCGCCCACCTTGTTGACCAGCAGCGTCATCTCGTACCCGACCTGCCCCACATCCGCGTCGGGCCCGGTGAGCACGCAGAGACAGCTGCCGTCCCCGGCCGCGGTCACGAAGAGCACTCCGTCGTCGAACTCGATCATGGTCTGCCGGACGCCACCGCACCTGAAGTGCTCCCCCACCCCCTTGGCCAGGCTGTGCAGACCGGAGGCGACGGCGGCCAGATGCTCCGCGCTGCTGCGCTTGAGCCCTCGACTCACCGAGGTGACCAATCCATCGCTCGACAGCAACAGGACGTGTCTGACCCTCGGTAGCCGCTGCGCCAGATCGTCCAGCAGCCAGTCGAGTGTGGCGCTCAGTGCCATCCCGGCTCCCCCTTCTCGTAAGGCGACTGCTGTGTCAGCCTTCCCCAGCAAGCGGTTGTCGGCAACCATTTGGGCCGCACCGCCATACGGAAGGGACCGTACCGCTTGGCAAGGTCAGCCACATCACCGGGGCGCTCGGGCCACCCCGAATGGGACGACCTGGACACCGGAAGCCGCCGGGATGTGGTCAGTTGGCGGACGAAACGGGCCCCGGGCCGCCGAACCGGCGCCCAGGACCCGTCCTGAAGCGGGGAGAAAAACGTCCCGAAATCGTCGAGCGGGGTATCGACGGTTGGTCGACGACACGAACGGCCACCCACCGAAACCGCCAGGAACTCAGCTCCCCAGCTCCTTGCGCCCCACGCGCCGCAGCCGGGTGCGCTGGGAGGAGTCGAGCAGCAGATAGGCGCCCACCGGGATCCCCACCATCACCAGCACGGCGATCCAGAAACTGGTCAGCCACCAGAGGAACACTCCGGCGCCGAGCGCACCGATCGCGACCTTCGCACCCCGAGACATGGTCCGCACCTCCTCCGCCGCGGCGAGCCTCGCCACGGCACTATGTGAACGTCTCTCCAGTGTCCACCGTTCCGGAGCCGAACGTCCGGGAGCGGGCGAGGAGCGAGTTCCGAGCCCGGCTCAGCCGCCCGCCCGTCGCTGGGCGCGCAGCTCAGCGCCGACGCCGTGCATGTGGGTGAGGGCCTGGCGGTAGGAGTCGATCAGCCCGGTCTCCGCGTAGGAGACGCCGGCCTCCCGGCAGTAGTGGCGCACCATCGGCTGGGCCAGCCGCAGGTGGACCCTCGGCATGTTGGGGAAGAGGTGGTGCTCGATCTGGTAGTTGAGGCCGCCCATCATCCAGTCCGTGACCAGTCCGCCCCGCACGTTGCGGGAGGTCAGCACCTGCTTGCGAAGGTGGCCCCAGCGCACGTCGGGGTCGGGCATCTCCATGCCCTTGTGGTTGGGGGCGAAGACGGCGCCGAGGTGGAGCCCGAAGAGCGCGTGGTGGATGAACGCGAAGAGCAGGGCCTTGCCCGGACCCATCGCGCTGAAGATCAGCGCGGCGTAGGCGACGAAGTGCGTGACCAGCAGCAGGGACTCCACCACCCGCGCGCGGCTCTGCTTCTCCCAGCCCTCGCCCTTGGCCACCATCTGGACGCTGGCCACCTTCAGGGCGATGCCCTCCAACAGCAGCAGCGGGAAGAAGAGGCGCGCCTGGTTGCGGGTGAGCCAGCGGGCGAAGCCGGTGCGCTTCTCGGCCTGCCCCTCGGTCCACACCATGACGCCCTCGCCGACGTCCGGGTCCTTGTCCAGGTGGTTGGGGTTGGCGTGGTGCCGGTTGTGCTTGTCGTTCCACCAGGCCGAACTCATGCCGAGCAGCAGGTTGCCGTGCAGCAGGCCGAGCAGCCGGTTGACCTTGCGGCTGCGGGCGATCTGCGCGTGCCCCGCGTCGTGGCCGTAGAAGGAGGTGCGGGTGGAGAAGAGCGCGAAGGGCACCGCCAGCAGGACGGTCCACCAGGAGTCACCCAGCCAGAGCACGCCGGCCACCACAGCGGCCATCGCCAGTGCGTTCACCGTCATCCCTGCGGTGTACCAGCCGATGCGCCGCTCCAGGAGCCGCTGCCCCTTGATCTGCCGCATCAGCGGGGTGAACTCCCCCGCGTCGCTCGCGGCGCTCGCCGCGCGCGGCGACTCGGGGGTGGTGAGGGTGGCTTCTGGCATGGGAACTCCGGTAGTCGACACCTACGTTGCCACCAGCCTAGGAACGTCGAGTTCCGGTTCCCATGGCATCAACACCCCAACCGGGGGTGTAGCCAGCGACACCATGGACCGGTGGGGCGAGCCCCCTTCGGCGCCCCGTCCGAGAGCTGGTCGGCGTTTCGCTATCGCTTCCGGCTGAGGTACGCTCGGCCGTCGCCAGCCTACTAGTCAAATTTGAGGAGACGTCCGGCGCGTGACTCCGAGCCCACCATCCCCCGCTCAGGTCGGCGCGCTGATCGGCTGCGCGGCGACCTTCCTGCCCGCCGATCCCCCGCGTCTGTCCCGGGTGGCCTTCTGGCGTCCCGACGGTGGGGAGGTCGGCGGGTCCGAGCCCCCGGCCGAGAAGCTGACCGTGGCACTGCCCGACCAGGACGGGGAGGTTCGCCTGGTCACGGTGGTCGCCTCGGTGCTCCCGCTGCGCGAGGCGCTGCCCGTGCTCACCCGGGCGCGCGCCGGGCGCGGGGCCAGTGAGGCGGCGCGCTTCTGGGGTACGGCCGCCGTGCTGGCGCTGCAACTGGCCGCCCGTGGGCGGCTGTTGCCGGGGCTGACGGCGTCGGACCACGACGCCTGGCGGCTGGGGCCGCTGGACGGCGCCGACGCCGAGCGGCTGCGCGCGCTGGCCGAGGCCATGCCGGCGCACGCGCACGCGGTCCCGCTTCCCGGCGCGGGACATGGGGACGAGGGGGAGGAAGGCGCCGAGCCGCTGCTGCCCCATCCGGGGCCGCTGCTGCGCGCCTTCCTGGACGCGGTCGCCGACGGGCTGCCGCGCACGCCGGCGGCCTCGCTGGTCGCCGGTGGCGATGCCTTCGCCGGCCGGGCCGCCGTGCGTCGCCCCGAGCACCGCACCTGGGCGACCGAGGTGGCGGCCGGGCATGACGCGGGGGTGCGCCTCTCGCTGCGGGTGGAGGTCCAGGCGCCGCTCACCGGGGAGGCGGCGGAGAGCCGGTTCCGCGCCGTGCTCCAGGCGCACAGCCTGGCCGACGCCTCCGTGATGGTGGACGCTTCCGCGCTCTGGTCCGCGTCGGCCCCGCCCGCCGAGCACTTCGGCCCGGGGGCGCGACGCGATGTGCTGCTCACGCTGCGGCGGGCGGCGGCGGTGTGGGAGCCGTTGTCGCCGCTGTTGACCGCGGCGGTGCCGGACGCGGTGGAGCTGGCCGACGAGGAGGCGGGGGAGCTGCTGGCCGCCACCACCCATCGGGCGCTCGGCGCGGCCGGTCTTCAGGTGCACTGGCCCAGGGAGTTGGTGCGCACCCTCACCACGCACGCCGAGGTCGGCCCCGGGGGTGTGCCGTCCTCGGCGGGGCCGGCCCGTTCGGTGGCGCCCGGGCTGCTGTCGCCGGGAGCGCTGCTGTCGTTCCACTGGCGGTTCGCCGTGGGCGAGACCCCCCTCACCCGCGCGGAGCTGGACCGACTCGCCGAGGCGGGGCGGCCGTTGGTGCGGCTGCGGGACCAGTGGGTGTTGCTGGCGCCGGACGAGTTGACGCGGGCGCGGGAGCTGCGGGACCGCCAGGTCACGGCGGGTGAGGCGCTCAACGCGGTGTTGACGGGCGAGGCGGACGAGTCGGGGCGGCGGGTGGAGGTGCGGCCCGCGGGCTGGTTGGCCGAGCTGCGGGACCGGCTGGCCGACCCGGAGCGCGCCTCGGGCGACCCGGTCGAGGCGCCGCCGGCGCTGCGCGCCACGCTCCGCGACTACCAGCGGCGCGGCCTGGAGTGGCTGGATCGGATGACCTCGCTCGGCCTGGGTGCCTGTCTGGCCGACGACATGGGGTTGGGCAAGACGGTCACCCTGATCGCCCTGCATCTGCACCGCCAGCGCGCGCCGGAGACGGCCGGCCCCACGTTGGTGGTCTGCCCGGCCTCGCTGCTGGGCAACTGGCAGCGGGAGATCGGCACGTTCGCGCCGGGTTCGCGGGTGCGGCGTTTCCACGGCGGCGCGCGGGAGCTGTCGGATCTCGACGCCGACTCGTTCGTGCTGACCACCTACGGCACCATGCGGCGGGACGCGGATCGGCTGGCCGGTGCGGTGGAGTGGTCACTGCTGGTCGCCGACGAGGCGCAGCACGTCAAGAACCCGTTCTCGGCGACCGCCAAGCGGCTGCGTTCGATTCCGGCCACCTCTCGGGTGGCGTTGACCGGGACGCCGGTGGAGAACAACCTGTCCGAGCTGTGGGCGATCCTGGACTGGACGACGCCGGGGTTGCTCGGCTCGCTGCCCGCGTTCCGCCGGCGCTTCGCGGACGCGGCGGAGGCGGGGGGCGATCCGGCGGCGACGGAGCGGCTGGCCCGGCTGGTGCGGCCCTTCCTGCTGCGGCGTCGCAAGTCCGATCCCGGTATCGCCCCCGAACTGCCGCCCAAGACGGAGACGGACCGGATGGTGGCGCTCACTCCGGAGCAGGCCGGCCTGTACGAGGCGGTGGTGCGCGAGGGGCTCACGGAGGTGGCGGGCAGCGAGGGGGTGGCCCGGCGCGGTCTTGTGGTCAAACTGCTCACCTCGCTCAAGCAGATCTGCAACCACCCGGCGCAGTTCCTCAAGGAGGACGAGCCCGTCCTGGCCGGGCGTTCCGGCAAGTTGGAGCTGTTCGACGAGTTGGTGGACGCGATGGTGGCGGGCGGGTCGGCGGTGCTGGTGTTCACCCAGTACGTCCGGATGGCGCGGCTGTTGGAGGCGCGGTTGGCGGAGCGTGGGGTGGGGAGCCTGCTGTTGCACGGCGGTACCCCGGTGGCGCGTCGGGAGGAGCTGGTGCGGCGGTTCTCCGCCGGGGAGGCGCCCGTCTTCCTGCTCTCGCTGCGTGCCGCGGGCACCGGGCTCAACCTCACCAGGGCCGAGCATGTGGTGCACTTCGACCGCTGGTGGAACCCGGCCGTCGAGGCGCAGGCCACGGACCGCGCCTACCGGATCGGCCAGGACCGGCCGGTGCAGGTCCATCGGCTGATCGCCGAGGGGACGGTGGAGGATCGGATCGCGGCGCTGCTCCGCCGCAAGCAGGCCCTGGCCGAGGCGGTTCTGGGGGGCGGTGAGGCCGCGTTGACCGAGCTGAGCGACGCGGAGCTGTCCACCCTGGTGACGCTGCGGCAGGACGAGGCCGGGGAGGGATCCCGTTGATGGACCAGCATGGGGCACCCGACGCCGATGACTTTCACGACGCCCACGGCGAGGTGGTGCTGGAAGCACTGCCGCCCGCTGGGGGGCGTGGCTTCGCGAGCACCTGGTGGGGGCGGAGCTGGCTGAAGGCCTTGGAGGACAGCGCGTTGGACGGGGCGCGGCTGCGGCAGGGGCGTCGGCATGCCAGGGCGGGCGCGGTGGGCGCGGTCTCCGTGCGGGCGGGGCGGCTGACGTCGGTGGTGCGGACGGCCGCCGGGGACGGACAGCGGGCGGATGTGTTGCTGCGGCAGCTGTCCGAGGCGGAGTGGGATCGGCTGCTTGAGACGGCCACCAGGGAGGCGGGGCATCTGGCGGCGCTGCTGGACGGGGAGTTGCCGCCCCGGCTGGTGGAGGACGCGGCGGCGGCCGGCGTGGAGCTGCTGCCGGGGATCGGGGATCTGGAGCCGGCCTGCGAGTGCGGCGAATGGGACCACTGCGCGCACACCTCCGCGCTGTGCTACCAGGTGGCCAGGTTGTTGGACGCCGATCCGTTCCTGTTGTTGCTGCTGCGCGGGCGGGGTGAGCGGAAGCTGTTGGCCGAGCTGCGGCGGCGCGGCACCGAGCGGGTGTCGGCTGGTGTCCAGGCCGCCCCCGCAGGGCCGGCCGGGGTGCCGGCCGCCGCCGCCTACGCCAGGGCGGTGCCGCCGCTGCCGGAGCCGCCGGGGGTGGAGGGCGAGCCGGGCCAGGTGCCCGGGCTCGGCGCGGCGGGTGGGGGCGCCCCACCGGATGTGGCGGCCCTGGAGTTCCTGGCCCGTGACGCCGCCGCGCGGGCCGGGCTGCTGCTGGTCGAGGCGCTCTCCCCTGGGCACGCGACCAGCGTTCCGCCGGGCGAGCCCAGCCGGTGGCAGGACGCGGCGCGGCTGGCGGCGGTGGGGCCGCCGGCGGCGGCGTTGCGCCGGCTCGCGGCGGGCTGTGGGCGTGGGAGCGCGGAGTTGACGCGGGCGGCGCACGCCTGGCGCGCCGGCGGCGCGGTCGGCCTCGCGGTGCTGGAGACCTCGGCCGAGTCGACCGATCCGCGCGCCGCCGAGGAGATCGCGCGGGCCTTCGCCGATGCCGAGGAGCGGCCGGATGTGCGGCGCGAGGGGAACCGTTTCACCGTGCGGGGCGCGGACGTTCAGCTGCGGTTCGGCCCCGACGGCCGCTGGTGGCCCTATCGCAAGGAGGGTGGACGGTGGTGGCCGGCGGGCCCTTCGGAGCCGGATCCGGCGGCGGCCCTGGCCGCCGCCCGGGAGCGGTTTCCCCGGGCGGCGGGTGGGGGCTGAGCAGCCGGCGGGTGGGGGCTGAGCAGCCGGCGGGTGGGGGCGGCCGGCCGGGTGGGGGTCAGGCCAGCGACTCAAGCACCGGGTAGTAGCCGCCCGACTGGCCGGCGGCGGTGGGGTGGTAGGAGTCGCCGACGGGGATGGTGACGCTGTGCAGCCAGGAGTCGGCCGAGCAGATCTCGTGGCCGGTGAAGGCGGGGCGCACGTCGCCGTAGGTGAAGCCGTGGTCGGCGGCGCGCTTCTCGATCACCGTGCTGAGGTTGTCCGAGGCGCCGTTGATGGCGGCTCGGGCCTCCTCGCTGATGCCGAACGAGCAGGTGCCGCCCAGCTCGTACATGCGGGGGTAGCCGAGCACGACCACCTGGGCGTTGGGCGCCGCGCCGCTGATCGCGCTGTAGACGGCGTCGAGCCGTCCGGGCAGGGTGCCGGTGATGTAGGCGTCGGCGGTGGCGACGGCGGTCAGGCAGGCGTCCGTGCCCTGGAGCACGCAGGTCTGCATGGCGTCGGCGAAGCCGGCGTCGTTGCCGCCGACGCTGATGCTGACCAGCGTGGTGGCGGCGTCCAGCGGGGCGAGCTGTTCGTTGATCACGTCGGTGGTGACGGCGCCCGAGCAGGCGGTGAAGGCGAAGTCGTCGGGCGCGTTGGCGTCGGCCCACAGCTGGGGGTAGGCGACGGTGCTTCGCCGGCAGTCCCCGCTGGAGTCGTCGTAGGAGCCGGCGCCGACGCCGGAGGAGTAGGAGTCGCCCACGGCCACATAGGAGCCGGCGGCGGTGGGGGTTTCGCCGGCCTGGGCCGAGACGGGGGTGAGGGCCGTGAAGCCGAGTACGACGGTCGCGGTGGCGAACGTCGTCAGACAGCGACGCAGGTTCATGGAACCTCCTGGGGGTCCGGTGGGGGGACGGATGACGCAGCAGCGCTTACCCCCGCAAGTCGTGTTCATGCCATTGGAGTTGACGTCCCATCGCGCCAACGAGCCCGAACCGCCCGGGGATACGGGCTCTCACGGGGATGACCAGGAGTGACCAGCGAGGCGATCGGCCACGAGCAGTTCCGTAAGGGCTTGTCGAAAGCCCGCTCGCCGTTTTAGCGTCTTCCAACAGCACGCCACAATTCTCAACATGGGGGCCGGGTCGGTGGTCGCCGTGTTCACAAGGAGACGTATGCAGACGCGGCCCGAGGGCTCCCGGCTCCCGTACTACGAAGACCCCTCCCCCGGCTCCGGAACTCTCCCGCCCCGCACGTGGTATCCGTCCTCGGACGCGGCCAGGATCTCTCTCAACGGCACCTGGTCGTTCCGCCTCGGCGGGACCGCCGAGGGCGCCGACACCACCTTCGCCACCGCGAACGAGGACGCCAAGGCCGCCTGGTCCGCCTCGGCCGACTGGCATCAACTGGCCGTCCCCGGCCACTGGGTGCTCCAAGGCCACGGCGCCCCCGCCTACACCAATGTGAAGTATCCCTTCCCTGTCGACCCACCCCGGGTCCCGACGGAGAACCCGACCGGGGACCACCGCCGGGTCTTCGACCTTCCCGCCGACTGGCCGGCCGGCGGCGAGAGCGTGCTGCGCTTCGACGGCGTGGAGTCCAGTGCCAGGGTCTGGCTCAACGGCACCGAGCTCGGCACCTTCCAGGGCAGCCGGCTCCCGCACGAGTTCGCCGTGGCCCACCTGCTGCGCCCCGGCGGCAACGTGCTCGCCGTCCGGGTCCACCAGTGGTCGGCCGGCAGCTACCTGGAGGACCAGGACATGTGGTGGCTCCCCGGCATCTTCCGGGACGTCACCCTGCTCCACCGCCCCGACGGGGCAGCCGCCGACCACTTCACCCACGCCGGCTACGACCACACCACCGGGCTCGGCACGCTGCGCGTGGACGCGGAGCCAGGAGGCCGGGTGCTGGTGCCCGAACTGGGCCTGGACATCGCCACCGGCATCGAGGCGAGCGTGCCCGTCGAGCCCTGGACCGCCGAGACGCCCCGGCTCTACACCGGCCAACTGGTCACCGAGGGCGAGCGGATCGAGCTGCGGATCGGGTTCCGCACGGTGGCCATCGAGGACGGCGTGCTCCGGGTCAACGGCCGGCGGGTGCTGTTCCGCGGGGTGAACCGGCACGAGTTCCACCCGAAGACCGGCCGCGCGCTGGACCTCGCCACCATGCGCGAGGACATCCTGCTCATGAAGCGCCACAACATCAACGCCGTGCGCACCAGCCACTATCCGCCGCATCCGGCGTTCCTCCAGCTCTGCGACGAACTCGGCCTGTGGGTCATCGACGAGTGCGATCTGGAGACCCACGGCTTCTGCGACTTCGAGGACTGGCGCGGCAACCCGGTCGACGACGAAAGGTTCACCCCGGCCCTGCTCGACCGGGCCCAACGGATGGTGGAACGGGACAAGAACCACCCCTCGGTGGTCATCTGGTCGCTGGGCAACGAGTGCGGCGGGGGCGAGGGGCTGTCCGCGATGGCCCGCTGGATACGCGGACGCGATCCGGAGCGTCCGGTGCACTACGAGAACGACCACAGCTACCGGGACAGCGACATCTACTCCCGGATGTACGCGCCGCACGACGAGGTGGAGCTGATCGGCCGCCGCGCCGAGGAGCCGCTCGCCGACCCCGAGTTGGACGCGCACCGCCGTTCCCTCCCGTTCCTGCTCTGCGAGTACGGCCACGCCATGGGCAACGGCCCGGGCGGCCTGGCCGAGTACCAGCGGCTGTTCCGGGACCACGAGCGCTGCCAGGGCGGATTCATCTGGGAGTGGATCGACCACGGCTTCCCCAAGGTCACCGAGGACGGCACGCCCTACTTCGGCTACGGCGGCGACTTCGGCGAGGAGCTGCACGACGGCAACTTCGTCTGCGACGGACTGCTCTTCCCCGACCGCACGCCCTCGCCCGGGCTGATCGAGTACCAGAAGGTCATCGAGCCGGTCCTGATCGAGGTCGCCACGGAGGAGGACCGGGCCGCCGGCGTCATCTCCGTCACCAACGACCAGGACTTCGCCGACCTTTCGGCGCTGACCTTCGCCTGGCGCTACGAGGTCGAGGGCGAGGGCGTGGCCGGCGGCCCGCTGTCCGTCCCCCCGCTGGGCCCGGGCGAGACGGCACGGGTGCCGCTGCCGGACCCGCCGCGCACCGAGCGTTCGGGCCTCGCGGTCTGGACCTTCGAGGCCCAGCTCGCCGACGACACCCCCTGGGCACCGCGCGGACACCGCGTCGCCTGGGCCCAACTCCCCGTGCCCGCCGTGCCCGACGCCCCGAACGGCGGGCGCGCGGCGGTGGCCGCGCGGCGCGTGGACCAGGGCATCGCGCTGGGGCCCGGGGTCTTCGACGCGGCCTCGGGCGCCCTGCGGGAGCTGGCCGGCCTGGCCATCCCGCACCCGCCCAGGCTGGACGTCTGGCGCGCTCCCACGGACAACGACCTGGGCGCCAGCTGGCAGTCCGACGAGCGCCACGCGGAGACCTGGCGGAAGCTGGGGCTGCACCGGGTCCAGCACCGGCTGGACGCCGTGGAGACCACGGACACGGGCCTGACCGTCAGGACCCGGGTGGCCCCCGCGGCGGCCGAGGTGGGGCTTGGCACCGTCTACGACTGGCAGGCCGAGGGCGACACGCTGCTGCTGACCGTCACCGTGACGCCCGAGGGGCCCTGGGCCAGCACGCTGCCACGGGTGGGTCTGCGGTTGGGCGTGCCGGCGAGCTGGGACTCCGTCACCTGGTTCGGCGGCGGCCCCGGCGAGGCGTACCCGGACACCGGGACCGCGGCGCTGCTGGGCCGCTACCGAGCGTCCGTCGACCAGCTCCAGACGCCCTATGTCCGCCCGCAGGAGAACGGGGCCAGGGGCGGGGTGCGGTGGGCCGAACTGCGCGCGGGGGACGGATCGGGGCTGCGGGTGGGCGCCGGTGACGAGCCGTTCTGGTTCACCGCGCGGCGCTGGACCAGCGAGCAGCTGGACGCGGCCGAGCACACCCCGGACCTCGTCCCCACGGATACCGTCTGGGTGAACCTCGACCACGCGCAGCACGGCATCGGCAGCCAGTCCTGTGGCCCGGGCCCGCTGCCCGAGTACCACCTGCGGCCCCGCGAGTTCCGCTTCTCGCTGACCTTCACGGCGCTGGCGGCACGGTAACGTGACGGCCGGGCGGGCTGCCGCCCGCCCGGCCCGCGGGTCAGGGCTTGATGCCGACGCCGCAGTAGAAGCCCAGGCCGCGCAGCTCGGCGGAGTCGGGCACCGGGCTCGTCGGGTTCCAGAACGGCGGCTGCACCAGGCCGGGTTCCAGCAGCTCGAAGCCGCCGAAGTAGGACCGCACCGCGTCGTGGGGGCGCAGGGTCAGGGTGGCCGTCGCGTTCTTGTAGACCTCGCGCACGTCCCTGATCTGGCCGGGATCGTGGAAGTCGTGGGTGGCGTGGCTGAGCACCAGGCAACTGCCGGACGGCAGTGCCGAGGTCAGCTCCCGCACGATGGCGCCCGGGTCCTCGGCGTCCTCGACGAAGTGCAGGATGGCCACCAGCATCAGCGCCACCGGCCGGTCGAAGTCGATCAGCTCCTCGACCATCGGGTGTCGCAGGAGGGACTTGGGGTCCCGCAGGTCGGCCAGCGCGAACCCGGCGTTGCCCTCGTTGGTGAGCTTGGCGCCCGCGTAGGCGCTGACGATCGGGTCGTTGTCGACGTAGGCGACCCGGATCTGCGGGTCGACCTCCCGGGCGACCTGGTGGGTGTTGGGCGCGGTGGGGATGCCGGTGCCGATGTCGATGATCTGGCGGATGCCACGCGAGGCGACCGTTCTGGTCGCGCGGTGCATGAAGGAGCGGTTCTCCCGGGCGGCCAGCCGGATGTCGGGCAGCAGGGCTATGACGCGTTCGGCCGCCAGCCGGTCCACCTCGTAGTTGTCCTGACCGCCGAGGTAGTAGTCGTACATCCGCGCCGGGTGGGGCCTGCTGGTGTCGATCTGCGCGGCCTCGAAACCCTCTGTACTCACCCAAACGCTCCGTTCGTTGTCTGACGTGGATCGCACGTTCTCGTCGTCCCGGCGCGGTGCCCACGCCCCCCGTGCGCGGGCACCGCGCCGACTCACCCCCATTCGGTGGGGTTCACACCAGGAGGAAGTCGGCCTCTCCCGACTTCACTCCCTTGATGAAGGTCGCCATCTCGTGGTGCGAGCAGATCAGCGCGGGGCCCTCCGGGTCGGTGGACTGCCGCAGCGCCACCCGGCCGTCCGTCAGCCGCATCGCCTCGACGCAGCTGCCGCCGTTGCCCCCGCTCCACGGCTTGTGCCAGCCCTCCGTCCCGAGATGGGCTGCCGGCATGCCGTTGTAAATGCGATCCATGGATCAGATCTCCTTGCGAATACCACTGAGGATGGCCTCAGTGCGGTGCACAGGCGCGGCTTGCGCGCACATCCGGTCGAGCGCCTCCCTGAAGGTGGAGACGTCGTCCCGCTGGTCGAAGTAGGCGGCGCCGACCAGGCTCTCGGCGCAGGCGATGTCCGACAGTTCGGGGACGGGAAACCGGAAGAGGTGGAAGGGGCCGTACATCGCCGGATGCGGCCCGGCCGAGAAGGGCATGATCTGGAGCCTGACATGCGGGGTCGCCGAGGCCTCGATCAGCCGGGAGATCTGGCCGCGCAGCACCTGGGGATGGCCGATGGGACGGCGCAGCACCGTCTCGTCCATCACGATCCACAGCAGCGGCGGGTGGGGCCGGCTCAGCAGCTCCTGGCGGGCGAGCCGCAGCGAGACCAGGCGCTCGATCTCGCTCGCCGGTGCGTGCGGCATCCCGGAGCGCAACACCGTGGTGGCATACGCCTCGGTCTGCAACAGGCCGGGGATGTAGTGCGGTTCGTAGGCCCGGATCTGGTCGGCCTCGGCCTCCAGGGAGACGAACGCGCTGAACCACTCGGGCAGCACGTCGCGGTAGCGGTGCCACCAGCCGGGTCGGTTGGCCTCGCGGACGAGGACGAGGAAGGTGTCGATCTCCGCCTGGTCCGTGGTCCCGTAGATCCGCAGTAGCTTCTCCACATAGGGGACCTTCAGCCCGACCTGCGCCTTCTCCATCCGTCTGATGGTGGCGTGGGTGACGTCCAGCGCCCGGCCGGCCTCCTCGAAGGAGAGCCCCGCGGCCTCGCGGAGATCCTGGAGGCGTCTGCCCAGCACCACCCGCAACGCGGTGGCTGCTCCGCTCGTGTGCCCACCGGCCACTACCCCACCCCATCAACTGCCGTCATGGCAGGGGAGTCTGCCACGCCATCAGGAAAACCAACAGACTGGAACGAGCGATTCTGTAATTTGCAGGATGCCTCTTGCCGGATGCGAGGGACAGCCCGCACAGTAGTGCCGTGGCTTCCTCCTCGCGCGCCGACTCCCTGGTGCGACACGACAGCTCCGCGCTGCCGAGCGGGTGCCTGCGCTTTCGCCTGCCGGCCATACCCACATCGGCGGCGGAAGCACGCAGGCTCACCCGCCAGCAGCTCCACGAGTGGCGGGCACCCAGCGACACCTGCGACAGCGCCCAACTGGTGATCTCCGAGCTGGTCACCAACGCGCTGCGGCACACCGACAGCGACAGCGTCGGCTGCGAGGTGCGGCTGCTGGGCACCCTGCTGAGGGTGGCCGTCGCCAGCGACGGCCACGGCCCGCGCGCGGTGCCGCGCACCGCGGGTGAGGACGACGAGAACGGCCGCGGCCTGCTGCTCGTCTGTTCGCTGGCGCAGGTCTGGGGCGTACGTCCGCACGACGCCGGCGCCGGGCATGTGGTCTGGGCCGATCTCCCCCTCACCAGCACCGGCTGACCAGCCGGGGAGACCCCCGAGGCCCTACACCGCCCGCGGACGGGCCCGGGCCATGGCGCGGAACGTGGCCGCCCGGGGCAGCGCGAAGGCGAGGGCCAGCAGGCCGCAGCCGAGAGTGAACGCATAACCCCAGCGCGGCCCGTGCGCCTCCACCACCAGGCCGGCGACCAGCAGTCCGAGCGCCCGTCCGAGGCCGACGGCGGTGGACATCCACGCCATGCTCTCGGTGAGCGCGGCATCGGGCACCCCCTCCCGCACCAGGCTGTAGGCGGCGATGACCGTGGGCGCGATCAGCAGGCCCGATACCAACGAGAAGGCCCAGAGCGCGACAACGGAAGGCATGGCCCACAGCGGCGCCATGCCCGCCACCACGATCACCAGCGCCCACAGCAGCCTGCGGTCCACCGGCGCGGTGAAGCTCCGCGCCCCGTACCAGAGCCCACCCACCGCGCTGCCCAGCGCATAGGTGGCCAGCACCGCGCCGATCATCCACGGGCTGCCGTAGGCGTCGACGAAGGCCATGGTGCTCAGCTCCCACGCCGCGAACATGGCGGCCGTGGCGACCCAGACCAGACAGAGCGCGCGCATCCCGGGGAGCGCGAGGGCGCTGCCGGCGGCCGAAGGGCGCGGTGTGGCCGGCGGCTCCGTGGCGCGCTGCGCGGCCAGCGCCAGGCTCCCCACCAGCCCGCAGCCGGCCACCACCACGACGCCGAACGCGGGGTGCACCAGCACCACGGCGGCCACCAGCAGCGGTCCGGTCACGAAGATCAGCTCGTCGACGACCGACTCCAGCGAGTAGGCCGACACCAGGAGTCGCCCGCCCCCGTCGGCGCGCAGCAGATGGCTCCACCGGGCGCGCACCAGGGCGCTGAGCGGGGGCATCGTGGCGCCGAAGACCGCGCCGGTGGCCAGCAGCACGGCGAACGAGCCGTCCAGCCATGCCGCGAGCACCAACGCGACGCCGGCCAGGGCGAAGCAGAACGCCAGCGGGCGCAGCACCCGGCGTTGCCCCCGTCGGTCCACCGCGCGCCCCACGCGCGGCACCACCACGGCGTAGGCCAGGGCGCCGGCCGCCGACACCACGCCGGCGGTGGCATAGCTGTCCGTGACATGGGTCACCAACAGGACGACACTCAGACCGAGGGTCGACATCGGCAGCCGACCGACCACACTCGCCGCGAGAAAGGCCCCCGCGCCCCTGACCCGCAGGATCTCGGTGTAGGAGCGCAGTCCCCCGGCTTGGCCCATCACCGCATCATGCCCCTGGCCGGCGCCGGGGAACAGCTGAATTCCCTCCGGGCACCGGGGCGTTCCCGTCGCCGGGAGCCACCTTCACAAGCCCGACACTTTACCTTTCTATTACCATTGACCAACGCCGCGACCGAGGGTCGCGGCGGAGCTTGTCAGACCGTCCCAGGACCCGGAGGAAGAGTGGACGTCTCGTTGACCATGTGGGTGCTCACCGTGCTGGTGTTGTGCGCCTTCATCGCCGTGGACTTCTTCTTTGGGCGTAAACCCCACGAGGTGAAGCTCAAGGAAGCGGCCATCTGGAGCACCTTCTGGGTGGTCCTCGCCGTGCTCTTCGGCATCGGTCTGTTCGTCATGGAGGGCGCCACTCCATCCGGCGAGTTCTTCGCCGGTTATGTCACCGAGAAGTCGCTCAGCGTGGACAACCTGTTCGTGTTCGTGCTGATCATGACCAAGTTCGCCGTCCCCCCCGAGTACCAGGCGCGGGTGCTGATGATCGGCGTGTTGATCGCCCTCGTGCTGCGGGCCGGGTTCATCGCCCTGGGCGCGGCGCTGATCGCCAGCTTCTCCTGGATCTTCTACATCTTCGGCGCCTTCCTGATCTGGACGGCCTGGCAGTTGATCAAGGAGGCCCGCAGCAAGGACGAGGAGGAGGAGTACGAGGAGAACCGCTTCCTCAAGATGGTGGAGCGCCGCTTCCCCGCCACCGACCGCTACCACGGCACCAAGTTGGTGATCAAGGAGAACGGGCGGAAGCTGATCACCCCGATGCTGGTGGTCATGTTGGCGATCGGGAGCACCGACATCCTCTTCGCGCTCGACTCCATTCCCGCCATCTTCGGCCTGACCGAGGACGCCTATATCGTCTTCACCGCCAACGCCTTCGCGCTGATGGGGCTGCGGCAGCTCTATTTCCTCATCGGGGGCCTGCTGGAGAAGCTGGTGCACCTCTCCTACGGCCTGTCCGTGATTCTCGGCTTCATCGGCGTGAAGCTCGTACTGCACGCGCTGCACGAGTCGGGCGGCGTGAACACCCCGGAGATCAGCACCGCGTTCTCGCTGAGCGTGATCTGCGGCGTGCTGGTCGTGACCACGATCACCAGCCTCTACGCCACCCGTAACGAGCGGGCGGAGGCGCGCGCCAAGCGGCGCGACGGCGACGACGCGGCGGAGGACGCCCAGGAATCGGCTGACCGCCGCTCCTGACCTACCCTCCGGTACCGTGGCCCGAACGCCGCCGCCCGCTGGAACCCGGCGGCGGCGTCAGGCGTTTACCTCGCGTGGGGCACCGCGCACGATCGGTGGACAGGAGGCAGCTCATGGGGACGGAGCCCTCGGACCAGGACGAGCCACGGGGCGGCGACGACGCGCCTCGCGACGAGGACTGGGACAACCTGGTGCTGGACGAGAGCTTCATACGCGGGGCCGAGGTCCGCGAGCCGACCGCCAGGACGCGCATGCTGCGTGAGCGCTGGAAGGACGGCGGCCCTTCGCCCCAGCCCTGGCGCTCCGACGAGCCGCCCGCCGGCTGGGTGCACGGCTCAGGGCGGGACAAGCGGGGCAAGAAGGCCCGCAAGGACAAGCCGAAGAAGCGGCGCTGGTTCCGCCGGAAGGACAAGGGCGAGGATTCGTGACCCTGGTGGTCCGGCCGCTGCCGGGCCACCGTCTCGTGTCGCCGGCCCCCTCGGCGGGCCGGTGTCCGCCGTCCCCTGGAGCCGTCGTGCCGCCATCGCCCGCCTCCCTACCGCCCGCCGCCCCCTTCTCCGCCGTGGACACCGGCCGGCCGCCGAGCGGCGGCGGGCCGGGGGGATTCCCGCTGCTGCTGGTACACGGCTGGGGCGGCGACCGGGCCGACTGGGACGCGATGCTGCCCGCGCTGGCCGCCGGCCACCGGGTGCTCGCCCCTGACCTCCCGGGCCACGGCCGGACGCCGGCGCGGCCGGGACGGCAGGCACCCCGGCTGGTCGCCGACGATCTCGCCGACTGGCTCGGGGAGTTGGCGCCGGGCCCCGTGGTGGCCGTGGGGCACTCGATGGGCGGCCAGGTGGCGACGGCGCTCTCCGTCGAGCACCCCGATGTGGTGCGCGCCTCCGTTACCGTGGCCACCGGCTTCGGCGGACGCGCCAGCGCCGCCGAACTCACCGCCGACCAGGCGGCGTTGCGGCGGGACGCGGCCGGCTGGGCGGAGCGCTTCCTGCGCCGCGCCGACGGCCCGACGACCCCGCCCTGGATCGGTGACCGCCACCGCCGCCTCTTCGCCGCCATGGACGCCGAGGTGCTCGCGGAGTACCGCGAGGCGATGTACCTGGCGCCGGGCGCCATCGGCACCCGGCAGGGCGCCGAGGCGCTGCTGCGCCGGCGGCGACACCCCGCGCTCGCGGTGCACACCAGCGCGGAGGCCGCCGCCTGGGAGCGGAGCCTGCCCGCGCCCCCACCCTCCGCGGTGGAGCTGTGGCCGGAGTGCGGCCACTACCCGCACGAGGAGCGCCCCGACGCCCTGTCCGCCCTCATCGAGGGCTGGTGTCTCCGGGTCGCGGCGATCGACTAGCCTGATCGTCATGCGATCGCTCAACCGCCACCGGGTCATCTCCCCGCCGCTCGCCCGCTGAGGGCACGGCTCATCCCCTGATTCTCGTGTCGACCGCCCCTCGGGCCGGTCGCGCCTCCCGAGTGTGCCCTCCCGCCGATCCCTCATCGGAGTCGCAACGGAGTAGGACACCTGATCGCATGACTCGTTCGATATTCCCAGCATCCCCGGCATCTCCGGCATCCCCGACGCCCCCGGCCCCGTCGAACCCCGTCGTCACCCCCGCCACCCGCCCCGCGCGAGGGTCCGCCGATGGTTCCTGGCTGGTGCTGGCCGCCGCCGCGCTGTGGGGCACCACCGGCACGGCGGCCAGCCTCGCCCCCTCCGGGGCCTCGGCCCTGTCCATCGGCGCCGCCACCATGGGCCTGGGCGGGCTGCTCACCGTGGCCCTCGCCGGCCGCTCGCTCCGGACGGTGGTGCGCGACGGCTGGCCGTCCCTGCGCTGGGTCCTCGCCGGCGCGGTCGCCGTCGTCTGCTACCCGCTCGCCTTCTACACCTCCATGGCCTGGTCGGGGGTGGCCGTGGGCACCGTCGTCAGCCTGGGCACCGCGCCGGTCTTCGCCGCGCTGTGGGAGTGGTGGGGGGAGGGAGCCGGGCTGAGTCGGCGCTGGCTGGCCGGCACGTTCGCCGCCTGTCTTGGCTGTGTGGCCCTGGTCGTCGGCGGCCAGGGCGGCGGGCAGGCCGAACGGCTGCCCGCCGGCGTCGCGTTGGGGGTGCTCTCCGGCGCCGGCTACGCGGCCTACACCTACTGCGGGTCCCGGCTGATCCGCCGGGGGCACGGAACCCGCGCCGCGATGGGCGCGCTCTTCGGCCTGGGCTCCGTGGTGCTGCTGCCGGTCTTCGCGCTGACCGGTGGCGCGCTGACCGGCTCGGGGCGTGGGCTGCTGGTGATCTGCTATCTGGCGGTGATCCCGATGTGTCTGGCCTATGTGCTCTTCGGCGCCGGCCTCTCCCGGGTGCGGTCGAGCACGGCGATCACCTTGAGCCTGTTCGAGCCCCTGGTCGCCTCGGTGCTGGCGGTCGTCGTGGTGGGCGAGCGGCTCGGCGCGCCGGCCTGGGGCGGCGTGGCGCTGATCGCGCTCGGCCTGACCTCGCTCACCGTGCGCCGGCCGGCGACCGACCGGGCCTGACCGGCGACGCGACGGCCCCGGCGGACGGAATTCCCGTTGCCGCCGGGGCCGCCGGGCTCCCATCATCGGCGGATGGCCAGACTCCGTGACATCGTGATCGACGCCGCCCACCCCGCCTCGCTGGCCCGTTTCTGGGCCGCCGCGCTGGACGACTACGACGTGGCGCCCTACGACGAGGCCGAGTTGGCGCGCCTCGCGGCGAACGGGATCACCGATCCCGAGGACGATCCGACCGTGCTGATCGAGCCACGGGGCCAGGGGCCGCGGCTGTGGTGTCAGCGGGTGCCCGAGCCCCGGCGGGTCAAGAACCGGGTGCATCTGGACATGACGTGCGCGGATCGGGATGGGGAGGCCGAGCGGCTGATCGGGTGGGGGGCGCGGGTGGTGGAGCGCCATCCGGACCATCTGCTGCTGGCCGATCCGGAGGGGAACGAGTTCTGCCTGTTCGGCGCGGAGGGGTCCGTCGCGGGCTGACCGGCCCCCGTCACCCCCGGCGGAGCCGGTCGCCCAGCCCCTCGGCCAGCAGCCGGAAGGCGCACTCAGCGGCGGCCACCGCGTCGGGATACACGTCGTCGGCCGCCTCGCCGGCCAGGACGCGGCGGGTGTTCTCCGCGAAGAGGACCTGGCGGATCCCGTGGACCTGGGTCGCGATCAGCCGCGCGGTCAGCTCGGGGCTGTTCTCCTCGATCAGCGCCTCGGCGAGCAGCCGCTGCCGCTGGTCCTGGAACTGCCGCTCCCGCTCGGCGAGCATCGGGTTGGCGCGGATCAGGCGCCGCAGCCGCAGCGCTTCGGGGCGGTCGCTCAGACCGGTCGCCGGCAGCCGCTGGGCCAGCGCGGCCAGCAACTGCGCGTGCAGCGCGCCGTGCGGGGTCTGCCCTGGTTCGCGCGCGCGGACCACATCGGCGAGGTCGTGGACGTGGTGCCGTTCCGCGTCCAGGATCAGATCCGCCTTGAGCGAGAAGTAGTTGAACAGGGTCTTCTTGGACACCTCGGCGGCGGCGGCGATCCGACCGCACGACACATCGTCGAAGCCGTGCTCCTCGAACAGGTCGAAGGCGGCGCGCATGAGCCGCTGCCGGGTGGCTTCCTTCTTGCGTTCGCGCAGACCGCTCGGTTCGTGCACGCCGACCATCCTAGGCACCCGGTCGCCGGCCACAAAAATACACCGGAAGGATATTTATACTCGGTAAATAATCTCCGTTAGACTCCGCCGCGTGACCATCCGAACGCGAAGGAGACGGGTATGAGAGCCGCGGCCTTGACGGAGTTCGGTCCGCCGGAGGTGTTGCGTGTCATGGAGGTGGCGGATCCCCGTGCGGGAGCCGGGGAGGTCCGTGTCCGGGTGAGGGCGGCCGGCGTCCAGCCGTTCGACTGCGGGGTGCGCAACGGCGACTTCCCGCGCTCCAGGACGGGGGACTTCCCGATCATCCCGGGCAACGAGTTCGCCGGCACGGTCGATCAGGTCGGCGAGGGCGTCACCGGCCTCTCGGCCGGGGACCCCGTGCTCGGCTTCCGCACCCTGGGGGCCTACGCCGAGTACGTCGTGGTGAGCGCGGAACAGGTGGTGCCGAAGCCGGAGAGCATGTCGTGGGAGGTCGCCGGGGCGTTCTCCGGCTCCGCGCAGGGGGCGCGCAACGCGCTGCTGGAGATGCGAGTCGGCCCGGGCGAGACGATCCTCGTCAACGGCGCGGCGGGCGGGCTCGGCACCATGGCGCTGCAACTGGCGAGGGTGCGCGGGGTCCGGACCGTGATCGCCACCGCCAGGGAGGAGAACCACGATCATCTGCGGAGGCTGGGGGCGGTTCCGCTCACCTACGGGGAGGGGCTCGTCGACCGGATCCGCGCGGTGGCGCCGAACGGCGTGGACGCCTCGCTCGGCGCCGGTCTCGACGCGCTGCGGGCGTCCGTCGAGGTGACGAGGGACCCGTACCGCGTCGTCAGCATGATCTGGAACGACGAGGTCGAGGCGCTGGGCGTCCACGACTGGACCGGCGTCAGGACGGCGGGCGGGCTCACCGAGATGGTCGACCTGTACGACAGGGGCGGGTTGGAGGTCCACCACCGGGCGCTCCACCCGCTGGAGCGGGCCGCCGACGCGCAGCGGGACGTCGGCAGCGGACACGGCCGGGGCAAGGTCGTGCTCACCGTCGACTGACCGGTGCCTCCTTCCCCCGCCGGATGGCGGGGGAAGGAGGCGGGAGGTCAGCCGCGCACGCCCAGCAGGTGGTCCATGGCCAACTGGTCGAGCGCCTCGAAGGCCATGCCGCGCTCGGCGGCGGCGTCCGCGTCGAACTCCTCGAAGGCGGACTTGTCGGCGAGCAGCGCCTCGAAGGTCTCCCCCTCGGCGAGGGTCGGCTGGGCCAGTTCGTCCAGCCGTGCGGCGCGCAGCGCCTCCTGGACGGCGGGGTCGGCGCGGAACGCCGCGGCGCGCTCCTTGAGGATCAGGTAGTTGCGCATGCAGCCGGCGGCCGAGGCCCAGACGCCGTCGAAGTCCTCGGTGCGCGGCGGCTTGAAGTCGAAGTGCCGGGGGCCCGCGTAGCCGGCGGTCTCCAGGAGGTCGACGAGCCAGAAGGCGGACCTGAGGTCGCCGGCGCCGAAGCGCAGGTCCTGGTCGTACTTGATGCCGGTCTGCCCGTTGAGGTCGATGTGGAACAGCTTGTCCGACCACAGCGCCTGGGCGATCCCGTGCGGGAAGTTCAGCCCGGCCATCTGCTCGTGGCCGACCTCGGGGTTGACGCCGAAGAGCTCCGGCCGCTCAAGCCGCTCGATGAAGGCCAGCGCGTGGCCGACCGTCGGCAGCAGGATGTCGCCGCGCGGCTCGTTGGGCTTGGGCTCGATCGCGAACCTGAGGTCGTAGCCCTGGCTCACCACATACTCGGCGAGCAGGTCGAACGCCTCCTTGAAGCGGTCGAGCGCGGCCCGCACGTCCTTGGCGCCACCGCTCTCCGAACCCTCCCTGCCACCCCAGGCGACAAAGGTCTCGGCGCCGAGTTCGGCGGCCAGGTCGATGTTGCGCAGCACCTTGCGCAGGGCGAACCTGCGCACGTCGCGGTCGTTGGAGGTGAACCCGCCGTCCTTGAACACCGGGTGGGTGAACAGGTTGGTGGTGACCATGGGCACCACGATGCCGGTGCTCTTCAGGGCCTGCTGGAAGCGCTTGACGTGTCCGTCGCGCTCGCTGGCCGAGGCCCCGAACGGGATCAGGTCGTCGTCGTGGAAGGTGACGCCCCAGGCGCCCAGTTCGGCGAGCTTGCCGACCGAGTCGACCGGGTCGAGCACGGGCCTGGTGGCGTCGCCGAACGGGTCGCGGCCCTGCCAGCCGACGGTCCAGAGACCGAAGCTGAACTTGTCCTCGGGTGTGGGCTGATATGTCATGGCGGCTCCTCGGCTCCCCAGTATTTCGTCATGGCCGTTAACAAATTAGTATGCGAGTACCCAACTGTGGAAGACCCTGGCCTTGTGGCCTCAAGAGAGGACCTGAGCTCATGACAGCTGCGGAAGGCCCCCTGGTCGTCGGAGTCGACAGCTCGACCCAGTCCACCAAGGCACTGGTGGTGGACGTGGCCACCGGGGCCGTGGTGGCCAGGGGCCAGGCCCCGCACGTGGTGACGGCCGAGCACGACAGCGACCCCGAGGTGTGGTGGTCCGCGCTGCGGGCGGCGCTCGACCAGTGCGGCGAGGCGGCGGGCCGGGCCCGCGCGGTCGCCGTGGCCGGCCAGCAGCACGGGCTGGTGACGCTGGACGCGGCCGGCTCCCCCGTCCGCAACGCGCTGCTGTGGAACGACACCCGCTCCGCGCCCCAACGCGACCGGCTGCTCGACGAGTTGGGCGGCCCCGCCGCCTGGGCCGAGCGGGTCGGCAGCGTGCCGGCCGCCTCGTTCACGGTCACCAAGTGGGCCTGGCTGCGGGAGCACGAGCCGGCCGCGGCCGAGGCGACCCGCGCGGTCCGGCTGCCGCACGACTACCTGACCGGACGACTCACCGGGCAGCCGGTGCACGGCGGCACCACCGACCGGGGCGATGCCTCCGGCAGCGGCTGGTGGTCCACGGCCACCGGGCGCTACGACGAGGAGATCCTGGCCCATGTCGGCCTGGATCCCGCGCTGTTGCCCCGGGTGGTCCCCGCCGGCGAGGCCGCCGGCACGGTCGCCGAGGGGCTGCCGCTCCCGGCCGGCGTCCCGGTGGCCGCCGGCACGGGGGACAACATGGCGGGCGCCCTCGGCCTGGGCCTGGCTCCCGGCAGCCCGGTGCTCAGCCTGGGCACCTCGGGCACGGTGTACGCGGTCTCCCGGCGGCGCCCCGCCGACCCCAGCGGCACGGTCGCCGGCTTCGCCGACGCGGGCGACGCGTTCCTCCCGCTGGCCTGCACGCTCAACTGCACGCTGGCCGTCGACCGGTTCGCCACCCTGCTCGGGCTTCAGCGGGAGGCGGTCGAGCCGGGGGGCGAGGCCGTGGTGCTGCCCTTCCTCGACGGGGAGCGCACGCCCGATCTGCCCTACGCCAGCGGCCTGGTGCACGGCCTGCGGCACGACACCACCCCCGGCCAGCTGCTCCAGGCCGCCTACGACGGCGCGGTCTTCGCGCTGCTCAAGGCCCTGGACCTGGTGCTCGACGAGGGCGCCGACCCGGCCGAACCGATCCTGCTGATCGGCGGCGGCGCCCGGGGCACGGCCTGGCGGGAGACGGTCCGCCGGCTGTCGGGGCGTCCGGTGCGGGTGCCGGTGGCCGAGGAGCTGGTGGCGCTGGGCGCCGCCGCGCAGGCCGCCGGGCTGTTGCTGGGCCGCGATCCAGCGGCCGTCGCGCGGGAGTGGGACACCGCGCGCGGCCCCGCCTTCGACGCGGTACCCCGGGACGAGGCCGCCCTCGATCGGCTGTCCACCACCCTCGGGGACGCCGACGCGCTGCTGCGTCGCCGCTGACGGCGCGCCGCGTCGAGGTCAGGAGATCGCATGGCACAGCCGGCTCCCCCGTCGCAGTCCGAGATGCGGCAGCGCAACCTCTCCCGGGTGCTGCACACGCTCGCCTCCGAGGGACCGCTCTCCCGGGCGGCGGTGGCCGCCAGGATCGGGCTGACCAGGGCGGCCGTCTCCACCCTGGTGGAGGAGCTGCTGCGCGGGGAGCTGCTGGTCGAGGAGGGCCCCGGACGGTCGGGGACGGTGGGGCGCCCGGGCAGCCAGCTGCGGCTGACCGACCGGGGGCCCTGCGGTTTCGGGGCCGAGATCGGGGTCGACCATCTGGCGGTCTGCGCCGCCGATCTGCGGGGCGAGATCCGCGTCCGGGTGGAGAAGGAGATCCGCAACCAGCACAGCGATCCGGGCGCGGTGCTCGCGGTGCTGCGCCGGCTGGCGCACCGGGCGCGTGCCGAGGCGACCGACGTGGGCCTGCGCCCCGTCGGTCTCGCGGTCGCCGTGCCGGGTCTTGTGCTGCGGGACAGCGGCACCGTGCTGCGCGCGCCCAACCTGGGCTGGCAGCACACCGAGTTGCTGCCGCTGCTCCCGGACGACCTGGGGCGGATCACCGTGCACAACGAGGCCAACCTGGGCGGGCTGGCCGAGCTGTGGTCGAAGCCGGCGGCCACCCCCCTGACGGCCCCCGGCCGAAACGGCCACACGGACAGTTTCGTCTATGTGTCGGCGCAGATCGGCATCGGCGCCTGCGTGGTGGTCGACGGCCAACTGCTCAGCGGGGCACACGGCTTCGCCGGGGAGCTGGGGCATGTGCCGGTGCGCCCCGAGGGGCCGCGCTGCGGATGCGGGGGGCGCGGCTGCCTGGAGACCTACGCGGGTGAGGAGGCGGTGCTGCGGGCCGCCGGCATCGAGCCCGGCCCCGGGGTGCGGATGAGCGCGTTGACCGCCCGCTGCGAGGCGGGCGAGGCGACGGCGCTGCGCGCCGTGGGCCGGGCCGGCACCGCGCTGGGCATCGCGCTGTCGGGCGCGGTCAACCTGCTGGACTGCCGGCGGGTGGTGATCGGCGGCACGCTCACCCGGCTGGCGCCCTGGCTGCTGCCGCCGCTGCGCCGGGAGTTGGCGCGGCGCACGGCGGTGGCCGCCGGCGGGCGGGACACCCCGGTGCCGGTGACCGCCTCGCCGCTGGGCCCCGACGGGCCCCTGGTGGGGGCCGCCGGTCTCGCGGTGCGCACCGCCCTGGACCACCCGGCCGGCCTGCTGGCCGGGCCGACGCTCTGACGCTGCCGGCCGCTTCGTTCCCAACACCCGTGACCCGTACGGGAGATCGGGCATGGGACCGGCGTGCGTGCGCGGTTCACCAGATCCGGCGAACCGTGCCCAGATCCCCCACTTGGTCTACCCCTGAGTCACAGGATCACTTCTGTGACAAGAGGACAGCGAGCGCGGCGCGTGGCCGCCCATGTCGCCGGCGCGGTGCTGCTGACCGCGGCGGCGAGCGGCTGCGGGACGGCGGAGGCCGCCGGGCGGAGTGACTCCTGCGCGGTGGCGGGCGACGGGGCCTTCGGGGAGTGCGACGATCCCCTTCCGCCCTGGCCCTGGCCGCCGCCCGTGCCCACCGAACCGGCCGAACCCACTCCCCCGCCGGAGCCTCCCCCGGTGCCGACACCGCCGCCCGCCGTGCCGTCGGCGCCGGCACCGCCGCCCGTTCCCGCGCCGCCGGCGCCCGAAGGGCGGCCGGCGGAGCCCTCCCCCGTGCCCCGGCCCCCCGCGGCCGACGACGCGGCGGAGCCGCCGGAGCCGGGAGACCCGGCGGAGCCCGAGGAGCCGGACGAGGCGCCGGACACGCCGGCGCCCGGCCCGCCGCCCGATCCGGCCCTGGCGCTCTACGCGGCCCTGTCGCACACCGTCCCCGCTCGTCAACCCCCCGCCGGCGAGGGCTCCCTGATGAGCCAGATGCTGCTGGTCGTCATCCCGGCCGTGCTGGCCGCCGCTGTGCTCCGCCCCCGTTCCCGGTCCCGTTCCGGCCCCGTCTAGGAGTTCCCCATGTCCGAATGGCTGGTGCTCAGCCTCACCATCGTCGCCACCTGCTCCGTGGTCCTGCTGGTCGCCGTGGTGCGTCAGCGCCGCGCGGGCGGCGAGGACGACCCCACCGAGACGCCCGACGTCATCGAGTACATGACGATGATGATCGGCGTGGTCTACGCCATCGTGCTGGGCCTGGCGATCGCCGGCGTCTGGGAGGAACGTTCGGCCGCCGAGGAGTGGGTGCGCCAGGAGGCGCAGGCGCTCCACGAGATGACCGAACGCGCCACCGGCTTCCCGGAGGAGACCAGGGCGGAGATCACCGCCGAGATCGACGCCTATGTCACCCACACCGTGGACGTGGAGTGGCCGCAGATGCTCGACGAGGGGGAACTCACGGACGAGGGCGACGCGTTGCTCGTCGCGCTGCGCGAGTCGGTGGCCGGGCGGGAGCCGACCACGGTGCGCGAGATCACGGCCTACCAGGGGCTGATGGACGAGGCCGCGGCCGTCCAGGAGGCGCGGGTGGGGCGTGGCCAGAGCGCCGAGTCCACCATGCCGGCCGTGGTCTGGTTCGGGTTGATCGCCGGCGCCGTGGTGACGGTGGGCCTGGTCTTCACCCTCCAGATCCAGCGCTCCGGGCGGGAGTTGCTGCTGGCCGGCCTGTTCAGCGCCCTGATCGCGTTCCTGCTCTTCCTGATCTGGCACTTCGACGCCCCCTACGCGCGGGCGCTCGGCGATTCGGCGGAGGCGTTCCGGACGCTCTTCCCGCACGCCACCGGGGAGGGCTGAGCAGGGGGACGGCCGGTGCCCTACCCCGGCCCGGTCCGCGTCCCGCCCTTATAGCATGAGGCAGATGAGTTCCCTGTTCCCCGCTTTGGACGCCCCGCCGGCCAAGCCCGCGCTGCGTTTCCCGGACCGGACCATCGACTTCTCGACGCTGCGCTCGCTGGCCCTGGCGGTGGCCGGCGAGCTGCGGGACCAGTCCCGGGTGGCGGTGTGGGCCACCCCCACGGCGCACACCGCGGTCGGGGTGGTGGCCGCGCTGCTGGCGGGCGTTCCCGTGGTGCCGGTCAACCCCAAGAGCGGCGCCCGCGAGTTGGCCCATATCGTGGGCGACAGCGAACCCTCCCTGGTCCTGGCCCCGCCCGGCGTCGAACTGCCGTCGCCGCTCGCCGGGTTGCCGACGCTGGAGGTGCCCCTGACACCGGCGGACGGGGCTGCGGCGCCGCCCCGGGCCGGTGTGGTCGACCCGGAGCTTCCGGCGCTGATCGTCTACACCTCCGGCACCACGGGACCGCCGAAGGGCGTGCTGGTCTCGCACCGCGCGCTGGCCGCCACCCTGGACGCCCTGGCCGACGCCTGGCAGTGGACGGCCGAGGACGAGGTGGTGCACGGGCTGCCGCTGTTCCACGTGCACGGCCTGGTGTTGGGGGTGCTGGGGCCGCTGCGGCGCGGCGGCACGGTGCGTCATCTCGGCCGGTTCTCGACCGCGGGAGTGCGGGACGCGCTGACGGACGGCGGCACGGTGCTGTTCGGCGTGCCGACCATGTACCACCGGCTGGCCGAGGCCGTCGACGAGGACCGGGCGCTGAGCCAGGCCCTCGCGGACGCCCGGCTGTTGGTCTCGGGCTCCGCGCCACTGCCGCTGCCCGACCACGAGCGGCTCCTGGCCGCCACGGGCCGCCGGGTCGTGGAGCGCTACGGGATGTCGGAGACGCTGATGAACACCAGCGTCAGGGCGGAAGGACCGCCGGCCACCGGCACGGTCGGCGTGGCGCTGCCGGGGGTCGAGGTGCGGCTGGTGGACGAGGAGGGCAGGCCCTCGACGGCGGACGACGGCGAGACGGTCGGCGAGATCCAGGTGCGCGGGCCCAACCTGTTCAGCGGCTACCTCAACCGCCCGGACGCCACCGCCGAGGCGTTCGACGCGGACGGCTGGTTCCGCACCGGCGACATGGCCACCCGCGACTCAGGCGGCGGCTACCGGATCGTCGGGCGCAAGTCCACGGATCTGATCAAGAGCGGCGGCTACAAGATCGGCGCCGGCGAGATCGAGAACGTCCTGCTGGCGCATCCCGCCGTCGCCGAGGCCGCGGTGACCGCCGGGCCGGACCCGGATCTCGGGGAGCGGGTCATCGCCTGGGTGGTGCCGCGCGACCCCGGGAGCCCGCCGTCGCTGGAGGAGCTGAGCGACCATGTGGTGGGTCAGCTGGCCGCCCACAAGCGCCCCAGGGAGGTGCGGTTCCTGGCCGCGCTCCCCCGCAACGAGCTGGGCAAGGTGCTCAAGCGGGAGCTGGTGTGAGCCAGCCCCCGCCGCTGTCCGCGCGCGCGGCGCTCGACCTGCTGGCGCCCGGCCATGTGGCCCTGCCGGCCCGGGAGTCGGGCGGGCCGCCCGACGGGCCGCTGGGCTGGCCGGGGTACGACGCCGGCCGGGAGCGCGCCGCCGCCCGCGCCGGCTCGTCGGAGGCGGTGCGCTGCGCCGTCGGCCGGGTGGGCGAGACGGAGGCGGTGCTGATCGCCTTCGAGTTCGCCTTTCTCGGCGGCTCCATCGGGTGGAGCGCGGGAGAGCGGATCGCCGGCGCGCTGCGCACCGCGCGGGATCTGGCGCTGCCGGTGGTCTCGGTGCTGGCGTCCGGCGGCACCCGGGTGCAGGAGGGCATGCACGCGCTCACCCAACTCCAGGGCATCGCCGGCGGGATGGTGCGGCTGCGCGGCGCCGGGCTGCCGCATCTCGCGGTGCTGGCAGGCCCGGTGACGGGCGGCGGCTGGGTGACGCTGGGCGCGGGCTCGGACGTGCGGCTGGCGCTCCCCGGGACGCAGGTCGGGTTCTCCGGCGCCCGGGTGCGCCCGCCGGACGCCGACCCGGCCGCCTACACCGCCGAGGCGCAGCTGGCCGCCGGCCACCTGGACGGCATCGTCGAGCGGGAGGCGCTGCCTGAGACGGTGGCCCGTTGGCTGCGGCTGTTGACGCGGCCGGCGCGCGGCCCGGTGGAGCCGCCTCGGGCGGTGCGCGCCGCCGTGCCGCCGGCCACCGGATGGGAGGCGGTGCGCGCCGCCAGGGCGGCGGACCGGCCGGACGCCGGGGCGTATCTGCGGGCGCACTTCACGCGGTTGGCGCCGCTGGCCAGCGTCGACCCCGCGCTGTCGGTCGGCTTCGGCGAGCGGGCCGGGCGTTCGATCGGCTATGTCGCGCAGCACGGCACGCCGACCACGCCGGCCGGGTTCCGGGCCGCCGTCCGGCTGCTGCGGCTGGCCGACGGTCTCGGCATCCCGGTGTTGACGCTGGTGGACACGCCGGGCGCGGCGAACGACGCGGACGCGGAGCGCGACGGGGTGGGCGCGGCCATCGCCGAGACGTTCACCGCCATGGCGGCGAGCCGGCTTCCGGTGACCACGCTGCTGGTCGGCCAGGGCGGCTCGGGTGGCGCGGCGGCGCTGACCGCGCCCGCGCGGACCTGGGTCACGGCGGAGAGCTACTACTCGGTGCTGCCGCCCGAGTCGGCCGCCGCCGTGCTGAAGCGGGACGCGGCGCAGGTCGCGGAGGTGGCGGAGCTGCTCCGGCTGCGTCCGCAGGATCTGGTGGCCCACGGCCTGGCCCGGGGGGTGGTCGCGCCCTAGTGCCGCGTCAGCCAAGGTTTGCCCCGCTCGCCGCCCTGGCACGCACACTCGCTGCGTTAGCCGAGAGCCCAGGTAGGACAACTACATGCGGCTCCCGGCTGCCTGGCGATCGCACGCACCAGGACACCTCGCTACCGGGCAAACCCCGACTGACACGGCCCTAGACGACCTCGCGCACGAGGTCGTCAGGCGCGGGCCCCGGTGCGGAGGCCGGCGATGCCGGCCAGTCTGCGGTAGGAGTCGAGACGTTCCTCCTCGCCGTGGGTGGCGAGGGTCAGGAGCATCTCGTTAGGCTCGGTGGCGTCGATCAGGCGGGTCAGCGAACGGGCCACGGTGGGTTCGTCGCCGTGGATCTGGCCGGCGCGCGCGGCGTCCAGATACTCCTGTTCGCGGCTGGTCAGCCGCCGGGCGAGCACCTCCTCCGGGGCGTCGAGCGGCGGGAAGTCGCCTCGGGTGCGGGAGTGCACCACGGCCCACGCCTCGGGGAGTTGGCGCCGCTCGGCGGCCTCGGCGGTGGCCGCGACGGCGACGTTGACGGCCAGCGTCAGATGCGGCCCGCCGCCCTGGCGGCCCGGGGTGAAGCGGGCCCGGTAGCGGTCGGCGGCGGCGCGCGTGCGGTCCCGGTCGGCGGAGACGGCCAGCACCAGCGGCAGGCCCAGCGCGGCGGCGGTGTCGACGCCGGCGCCGCCCGCCAGCACGAAGGCGGGCACCGTGAGGCCGTGGGCGGGCTGGGCCCGGACCGGACCGGTGCCGGCGAAGTAGTCCAGCACCTCGGTCAGCCGCTGGGCGAAGTCGTCGGTGCTCGCACGCTCCACGCCGAGGGCTTCGCGGACGGCGCCGGTGAAGCCGAGGGAGCGGCCGAAGCCCATGTCGATCCGGCCGGGGAAGAGCGCGGCGAGCACCCCGAACTGCTCGGCGACGACCAGCGGCCGGTGGTTGGGCAGCATCACCCCGCCGGTGCCCACCCGGATCCTGGAGGTGGCCGAGGCGACGGCGGCGGCCAGCACGGTGGGCGCCGAGCCGGCGACGCCGGGCACGGCGTGGTGCTCGGCCACCCAGAAGCGGTGGTAGCCCAGCGCCTCGGCGTCCCGCGCGAAGGCCACCGTCGCGCGCAACGCCTCGGCGGGCTCCTGGCCCTGGCGGATCAGCGCGCGGTCCAGGATCGACCAGCGCACCCGGGACAGTTCGGGATAGGTGCTCACACCGGCGGTAACAACGGACGCGCGGGGCGGGATTCCCCGGTGCCGGCCGACCGGCTGGCCAGCACGCCGCCGGGCACGCACCATGGTGCGATGAGCGACACGACGGCGGCGCTGGCCAGTCTGCGCGGGCTCGCGCTGGGAGACGCCTTCGGGCAGACGTGGTTCGCCGTGCTCCGCGCGGCGGACGATCCGCTGCCCCTGATCCGGTCCCGGGCCACACCGCCGGCGGCCAGGTGGCCCTGGACCGACGACACCGCGTTGGCGCTCGCCCTGCTGCGGGTGGCCGTGCCGGGCGGCGACTTCACATCGGACGCGTTGGCGCGGGAGTTCGGCGAGAGCTACCGCGCGGATCCGGGACGCGGCTATGCCTCGGGGATGCACACGCTGCTGCCGGAGTTGGCGCGGGAGCCGGCGAGTTGGCGCTCCCGCGCGTCGGCGCTGTTCGGCGGGGAGGGCAGTCTGGGCAACGGCGCGGCGATGCGGGCGGCGCCGTTGGGGGCGCTGCTCCACCGTGATCTGCCGCGCGCGGTGGCGCGGGCCGGGCGGGCGGCACGGGTGACGCACGCCCATCCGGAGGCGGTGGCCGGCGCGGTGGCGGTGACCGTGGCGGCGGCGCTGGCCGCGACGGCGGGGCCGTCGTCGGGCGGTCCCGCGTGGCTGTGCGATATCGCCGCGCACACCCCGCCGGGCGCGGTGCGGGACGGGCTGACCCGGGCCGCCGCGCTGCCGGCGGACACGGGCCCGGTGGCGGCGGCCGAGGCGTTGGGGAACGGCGCCCTGATGCGGGCGGACGACACGGTGCCCTTCGCGCTGTGGTCGGCCGCCCGGCATCCGGACAGTCTGGTGGACGCGCTGTGGACCACGGCTGAGGGGTTGGGGGACATCGACACGACCTGCGCGATCACGGGCGGTGTGGTCGGGGCGCGCACCGGGCTCGACGGGGTGCCCGAGGAGTGGCGAACACGGTGCGAGCCGCTGCCGGAGTGGGTGGCCGGACTCTAGTTGGCCGTGAGGTCGGCGGCGCCGGTGGAGACGGGGTCGACGCCGGCCAGGCGGCACAGCGCGATGAAGAGGAGCAGCGGGTGGGTGTAGGGGGCGCCGTGGCCGGGCCAGTGGACCAGTTGGGGCGTCCACAGGCCCTCGCCGGCCCACTCGGGGGTGGCGGTGACGGGGAGTCGGACGTCGGTGAGGTAGCGGACGGGCTCCGGCCAGTGGAGTCCGGTCTGGGAGCCGGGGGGCACGGACCACCACCAGCTGGGGCCGATACCGAAGATGGCGCCGGGGCGCGGGAGTCCGGCCAGCACCCGGCGGCCGTGTTCCTCGGGGACTTCGACCACATCGCCGTCCAACCAGCCCGGGCCGCTCTTCACCAGGTGCAGATGGCGGGGCCGACGGGCGGATGTGACGGCTGTGGGGAGGGTTATCCGCGTCATGGGGCAGCCGTCAGGACCTTCGTTCGGCGGCTGGCGCTTCCCGTGGTCTCACGGCTCTCCCCGGGGCCGGCGCTGGATCGCACGAGGGGCTGAACTCCGCTGGCACGCGAGGGAGTTCGGCCCAGACGCACTGGGCGGTCCCGCCGTGGGCGGTGGTGACGCCCCAGCGGACGCTGAGGGCGGCGACCAGGGCGAGGCCGCGTCCGCCCTCCTCGTCCGTCGCGGCGTCGCGGGGCCGCGGGTCGTTCCCGCCGGTGTGGTCGCCGGTGACCTCGACGAGGAGCCGGTCGGTGGTATCCGTCAGGCGACATCTGAGGGTGGTGGTGGCGGTGTGGCGGACGGCGTTGGTGGCCAGTTCGGAGATCACCAGCTCCACCGTCTCGGCCGCCTCGGCGGCGACGCCCCAGGCGGCGAGGGTGGCGCGGACGCGGTGGCGGGCCCAACGAGGGGTTCTGAGTTCGGCGGGGAGTGAGAAGCCGATCTCACCACGGGCGGCCCGGGCGGGACGCGAGGAACGCTGAAGGGCCGTGGCGGCGAGGGGGGCCATGGCTGCTGCCTTTCTCTGCTGAATGCTCCCGCATGACCGGATCGGGAAGACCAGGAGCATCGATCCCCCGGGACAGGTCGCGAGTCAAGCCATGAGTAAACGCTCTCTGCCACTCTGACACTGCCAAGTTCAGTCCGCAACAGGTAAGTTGCAATTTGCATATCGCCACTGTCATGACTCTAGGCTGGGTGCCGAGGTGGCACAACGTGGCCGTCGGAGACGGATCGTGAGGAGGCGCGCGTGCCCGGAGAGACGGACTGGGGTGGGGCGCCCCCGGTGCTGCGGAAGATCCTGGGCCGGCAGTTGGAGGATCTGCGCAAGCGCGCCGGGCTCTCCTTCAACCAGGCGGGCGACGCCCTCGGCGTGAGCCACTCCACCATCCGCAGGATCGAGGCGGCCAAGGTGTCCCGCCTGCGTCTCTCGGACGTCCAGCGGCTGTTGGAGACCTACGGGGTGCGAGACCCCGAGGAGCTCCACACCTTCCTCCAGGCGGTGCGCGAGGCCAACAAGCAGGGCTGGTGGCACACCTACCGCGATGTGCTCCCCGACTGGGTGGCGGCGTATCTCAGCCTGGAGCAGGCGGCCCGTCAGATCCGCGCCTACGAGGCGCAGTTCGTGCACGGCCTGTTGCAGACCGAGTCCTACGCCCGGGCGTTGATCGTCGCGGAGAACCCGCACGCGACGCCCGAGGCGATCGAGCGCCGGGTGGCGCTGCGGATGCGCCGCCAGGAACTGCTGCACAGGGAGGACCCGCCCCGGCTGTGGGTGGTGATGGACGAGACGGTGCTGCGCTGGCCGGTCGGCGGCCGGGAGGTGATGGCCCGGCAGATCGACCATCTGCGGGAGATGACGGCGCTCCCGCAGGTGACCCTCCAGATCATGCGCTTCGCCAGGGGCCCGCACCCGGCGATGCCGGCCGGCGCCTTCCACCTCTTCCGGTTCCGTGCCCCGGAACTGCCCGACGTCGTCTATCTGTCCAGCCTGATCGGCGCGGTCTACCTCGACGGACGCGAGGATGTGATGGTCTACCGCGAGGTGTTGGACCGGCTCGGCGCCCAGGCCGCTCCCGACGGCCGGACCGCCGAGCTCCTCGACGACGTGCGCAAGGAGCTGTGACGCCTCCCGCGGCACCGTGATGAGAGGCTGGGTGAGCCCGAAGGCGCCCTGGAACCAAGGGAGTCGGGCCCGCCCTCGCTCCACCGGCGAGGCATACTTCCAACGGACTTCCAGCGAAGGGACCCACGGTGTCCGAGAACGGATGGCCGGCCGAGCGCATCGACACCGGCAGCGCCCACTCCGCCCGTATCTACGACTACATCCTGGGCGGCAAGGACTACTACCGGGCCGACAAGGAGGCCGGCGACGCGATGTGCGTCGAGTGGCCGGCGCTGCCGATCCACATGCGCGCCAACCGGGACTGGATGCACCGGGCCGTGCGGTACCTGGCCGCGGAGGCTGGCATCCGCCAGTTCCTCGACATCGGCACCGGCATCCCCACCTCCCCCAACCTGCACGAGATCGCGCAGGAGGTCGCCCCCGAGTGCCGCGTCGTCTACATGGACAACGACCCCATCGTGCTGACCCTCTCGCGCGGGCTGCTGCACAGCGCCCCGGAGGGCAGGACCTCCTATGTCGAGGCCGATATGCGCGATCCGGCCAGCATCCTGGACGCCCCGGCGCTGCGGGAGACCCTGGACCTCGACCAGCCGGTCGCGCTGACGGTGATCGCCATCGTGCACTTCGTGCTGGACGAGGACGACGCGATCGGCATCGTCCGGCGGCTGTTGGAGCCGCTGGCCCCCGGCAGCCATCTGGCGATGACCATCGGCACGGCCGAGTTCGCGCCGGACGAGATCGCCCGCGTCTCCGGCGAGTACGCGGCGCGCGGCATGCCGATGCGGCTGCGGACCAGGGCCGAGGCCGAGGAGTTCTTCACGGGGCTCGATCTGGTCGAACCAGGCGTCACCCAGGTGCACCGCTGGCGCCCCGACGGCACCGAACCGGCCGGCGTGCGGGACGAGGACATCGGCATGTACGGCGCGGTCGCCAGAAAGCCCTAGCCTGCCGGCGGCCGGGCCGTGTCCGTGCAGGCGCGGCGGACAGGCCCGCCGCTCCCCGGCCTGGCGGCCGGGAGGCGCCGCAGGGAGGTCCGTGCCATTCGCCACGCGAAGGATCGCCCTGGTGGGCTCCCGGACGACGTCCGGGAGGACGCGGGTCCGGTGGGGCTTCGCGGAAGCGGCACGGTCGGCGCCTACCGCTCCAGCAGTCGTGCGTCGTGTACCAACAGGGCGATCTGGACACGGTTGTTGAGGTCGAGCTTGGTCAGCAGGCGGGAGACATGGGTCTTGACGGTCGGCAGCGACAGGTACAGCTCGGCGGCGATCTCGGCGTTGGACTTGCCCTGACCGACGAGCAGCGCCACCGCCCGTTCCCGCTCGGGGAGTGCCTCAAGACGGCGGCGGGCCTGGCGCAGCCGCCGGCCCGGCCCCGCGACCTGGGCGATCAGCCGTTGGATGACGGCGCCGGAGAGCACCGGGTCGCCGCTCGCCACCCGGCGGACCGCGTCGACGATCTCCGCCGGCGGCGTGTCCTTGAGGACATAGCCGGCGGCTCCGGCGCGCAGGGCCCGCAGCACGTGCTCGTCGGCGTGGAAGGTGGTGAGCATCATCACCTCGGGCGGGTCCGCCCGCTGACGCAGCCGCTCGGTGGCGGTCAGGCCGTCGAGCCCCGGCATCCTGATGTCCATCAACACCACGTCGGGGGCGAGTTCGGCGACCAGCGACGGCACCTCCCGGCCGTCCGTCGCCTCGCCGACCACCGCCAGGTCCGGGGCCGCGCCCAGCATCAGCCGCAGCCCGGAACGCACCAGGGCGTCGTCGTCCACCAGCAGCACCCTGATCGTCATGGGGGCCACGGTAGCCAGGCGCTGAGCAGGAAGTCGTCCCGGGTGCGGCCGTGCTCCAGGCGCCCGCCGGCCAGCGACACCCGTTCGTCCAGCCCGCGCAGGCCGGCGCGGGCGCCCGGGATCCGTTCCGTCGGCGGCTCGGCCAGCCGGTTGGCGACCCGCACGGTCAGCCCCTCCCCGGGGGCGCCCGTCACGGTGACCGTGGCCTCGGCGCCCGGCGCGTGCTTGCGGACGTTGGTCAGCCCCTCCTGCACCACCCGGTAGGCGGTGCGGCCCACCGCCCCCCGAGGCGGCTCGGCGTCGTCCGTCCGCCGCTCCAGACGCACCCCCGTGCCGGCGGCGCGCGCCTCGTCGACCAGGCGCGGCAGATCGCCCAGCGTGGGCTGGGGCCGCTCGCCCTCGCCGGTGCCCGGCTCCTCGCCCGGCTCGGCCCGCAGCACCCCGATCACCTCACGGAGCTCCTCCAGCGCCTGGTGGGCGCTGGACCTGATGACGCCGGCCGCCTCCCTGACCTGCTCGGGCGAGGCGTCCGCCCGGTACTCCAGGGCCCCGGCGTGGACGCTCAGCAGCGACAGCCGGTGCGCCAGCACATCGTGCATCTCCCGGGCGATGGCCTCCCTGGTGCGGCGCTGCGCCTGGTGGTAGAGGGTGTCCCGCAGATGCCTGCGGTAGCGGACGGAGAGCCCCCAGGAGATCACCGCCACCATCACCACCAGCATGAAGGCCACCGACTGCCCGTCGGAGATGGCGGACTCAGGGCGCTGGTCCACGTTGATCGGCATGGTGGCGAGCTTGGCGAGGACCAGCAGCACCAGGGTCCGGGTGCGGCAGTGCACCGCCACCGTGAAGAGCATCGCCAGCATGGGCCCCGCCATGGCGTGCGAGGGCAGCCCGGCCAGCATCACCAGCAGGGAGAGCGCCACCGGGCGGCGGCGGCGCCACCAGAGCGCGCCGCAGAGCAGGCCGGCGACGACCTGGTCCAGCACGACGGCCGAGGTGCTGTCGTGGGTCTCCCCCGCCAGCACCCCGGAGCTGGCCACCGTGGCGACGGCGGCCAGACCGATCATGGCCAGATCGACGGCGGCCTGACGCGGCAGCCGCCGCGCGAACCCCGTCGGTGGTCTCAGCTCGTTCACAAGCCCCGAAGGTACCCGGCGGCCGACGCCGACGGGCCCGTCGTCCCTCGGTCGGCTACCAAGGTCGGGAGGCCGCTACCAAGGTCGCGCCGACGGCTACCTTGGACCGAGGCGGCCGGCCACCGGCGCCGCCTAGCGTCCCGGCCATGAACAAACTTCTCGGTCTGGTCAGCTTCGTGCTGATCGCCCAGGGCGCCGGCGGCCTGGTGCACTTCTTCTGGGACTGGTTCGACGTGTGGACGGTGGTGCACCGGATCGGGTTCCTGGACGGCTACGAGGTCTTCGTCTGCGTGGTGCTGATCGTGTTGGGGGTGGCGGTCGGCGGCCTCTCGGAGCGGTTCGAATGAGCCGGCTCAGACGCTCGTCGGGAAGTCCACCACCCGGTCGCACCAGCGGCGCAGCAGCACCCGGTCGTGGCCGACGGCCAGCAGCGCGGCGCCGTGCTCCGCCCGGTACTCCTCGACGACGGCGACCAGCGCCGCCGTGGTGGAGGCGTCCAGCATCGCGGTCATCTCGTCGCAGATCAGCAGCTTCGGCGTGAGCAGCAACGCCCGGGCCAGGCAGGCGCGTTGCAGCTGACCGTCGCTGACCTGGTGCGGACGGCGGGCCAGCAGCTCGGGGGTGAGCCCGACCGTCGAGGCCAGCGCGGTGACCCGCTCGGCCAGCTCGGCGCCGCGCCCGGTCGCCGCGGCGGGTTCGGCGATCAGCTGCCGCAGCGTCAGATGCGGGTCGGCGGCCATCCTGGGCTGCTGGAAGACCACGCCGACGCTGGTGCGCTGCGCGCGCGGGGCGCGGAAGCGGTAGCCGCCGGCCGGCCGGCCGGCGAGCGTGACGGTGCCCGACCAGGGGCGGTGCAGCAGCGCCGCGACCCGGGCGAGCGTCGACTTGCCGCAGCCGCTGGGGCCGAGCAGCCCGACGGCCTCGCCGTCGGCGACGGTGAGCGAGAGATCCCGCACCACGGGGGTGCGCCGCTCGTACCCGGCGGTGATTCCGTCAAGATCGAGCATCGGCGGGCTCCCGTGGGTGGTGGCAGGCGACGCCGCCGTCCTCGCCGGCGAGGACGGGCAGCGCGGCGCAGACGTCGGTGGCCCGGGCACAGCGCGGCGCGAAGGCGCAGCCGGTGGGCAGCGCGTCCAGCTCGGGGGGCAGCCCGGGGATCGGGGTGAACGCCCGCTCGGGCAGCGCGTCGAGCAGCCCGGCCGCGTAGGGGTGGCGGGGTCCTGCGTCGCCGAAGAAGGCGGCGGCGTCGACGAGTTCGACGATCCGGCCGGCGTACATCACGGCGATCCGGTCGGCGATCCGCTCGGCCGCCGCCAGATCGTGGGTGATCATCAGCAGCCCGTGGCCGTCGTCGACATGGCGGCGCAGCTCGCCGACGGTGCGGTCCACCAGATCGCGGTCGAGCCCGGTGGTGGGCTCGTCCGCGATCAGCAGCGGCGCGTCGGCGACCAGCGCCAGGGCGGTGGCGGCCCGTTGGGCCAGGCCGCCGGAGAGCTGGTGCGGATAGCGGTCCAGATGGTCCAGGGGGAAGGCGGCGCGCTCGGCCGCCGCCCGCGCGGCGGCGCGCAGCTCCCGGCGCGGCACTTCGGTCAGCTGCCTGACCGTCTCCTCCAGCTGGGAGCGGACGGTGCGCACGGGCGTGAGGTGGTTGGCCGGGCTCTGCGGGATCAGGCCGAGGCGGCGTCCGCGCACGGAACGGGCCAGCCGCGCCTCGGGCGCCGAGAGCAACTCGGGCCCGTCGGGCAGGAGACGGGCCGCGCCCCTGGTCTGGGCGTTGGCCGGCAGCAGGCCGAGCAGGGCGGCGGCGAGCACGGACTTGCCGCAGCCGCTCTCCCCCACCAGCGCCAGGCACTCGCCGGCGGCCAGCTCGAAGGACACCTCGTTGACGGCGGCGACATGCCGCCCGCCGGCCATCCGGAAGCGCACGGACAGCGCGTCGACGCTCAGCAGCGTCGACCTGGTGGGCGGCGCCGACTCCTCGGGGTGCGGCGCCGTGGTGGTGGACGTCTCGCTCAAAGGACCAGCTCCGATCGGCGGCGCGGGTTGATCCGCTCCCGCCAGATGCCGGCCAGGCCGGCGATGGCGAGAGTGGTGACGACGATGAAGAGGCCGGGGAAGAGGGTGGGCCACCAGTCGCCGGCCGAGAGCGAGCCACGGGCCCCGTTGATCATGGTGCCGAGGCTGGCCTGGTGCGCGGGGATGCCCAGGCCGAGGAAGGACAGCGCGGACTCGTGCCACACCGCGTGCGGCACCATCAGCACGGCGGCCAGCCCGGCCTGCGGCAGCACCGCGGGCAGCAGGTGGCGCACCGTCACCCGCCAGCGGGAGGCGCCGCCGGAGACGGCCGCGTCCAGATAGGGGCGGGAGCGCAGCGACAGCACCTCGGCGCGGACGATCCTGGCCGTCGACACCCAGTGGGTGAGCCCGACGGACGCCACCACCGGCCAGACCCCGGGACGGAACATCGCCACGATGAAGATGCCCATCAGCAGGTGCGGAACGGCGGTGAAGGTGTCCACCAGCCGCATCAGCAGCCGGTCGACCCGCCCGCCGACCGCGCCGGCCAGGGCGCCGAGGGCAAGACCGATGACGCTGGCGACCAGCGCGGCGACCAGGCCGACCAGCAGCGACACCCGCAGTCCGTAGACGCTGCGCAGCAGCAGGTCGCGGCCCATGTCGTCGGTGCCGAAGACGTGTTCGCCCGAGGGAGGCAGGAGCTTGGCGGTGAGGTCCACGGCCTGCTGGTCCAGCGGGAAGAACACCGGCACCAGCAGCACGGCCAGCACCGCCGCCGCGACCAGCGTCACCGAGGCGATCCGGCGGACCGTCCTGGTGCCGGCACGGGCGTCCCCCGAGGAGCGCCACCCGGCGGGCGCGGCGGGGAGGGTTTCGTTGGCCATGGCGCTCACATCTCGTTGTGGTCGACGCGGGGGTCGGCCAGCCCGTAGAGCAGGTCGGCCAGCAGGTTGCCCGCGAGCACCGCCAGCGCGGAGAGCGCGGTCAGCGCCGCCAGCAGCGGGAAGTCGGTCGAGGTGGCGGCCCGCACGGTGGCGGAGGCGATGCCGGGCCAGCTGAAGACGGTCTCCACCAGCAGCGCCCCGGTGATCAGTTCGGGTATGCGGGTGCCCACCAGGGTGAGCACCGGCAGCAGCCCGGAGCGCAGCGCGTGCCCGGTCAGCACGGTGCGCTCGTTGATGCCCCTGGCCCTGGCGCCGCGCACCGGGTCCTCGTGCAGCGCGTCGGAGACGCCCTGCCGGACGTAGAGCACGAACCACGGCAGCTGCGAGATGGTCAACACGGCGGCCGGCAGCGCCAGATGGCTGACCAGCCCGCCGAACGTGACGGTGTCGCTGCCCGGTTCGGTGAGTCCGCCGGCCGGCAGCACGTCGAGTTGGAGGGCGAAGAGCCAGATGGCCAGCAGCGCCAGCCAGAACGGGGGCGCCGCCTGGAGGGTGTAGCTGAGCGAGCTGACCACCCGGTCCAGCCAGCCCCCGGGCCGGCGGGCGGCCAGCACGCCGAGCGCGGTGCCCAGCAGCACCGAGGCGACAAAGGCCACCCCGCACAACAGCAGGGACCAGCCGACGCGTTCGGCGATCACCTGGGAGACCGGCTGCCGCAGCGAGAGGGACTGCCCGAGATCGCCGCCGAACACCGAGCCCAGCCAGCTCCACCACTGCTCGACAAAGGTGCCGTCGGGCGAGAGGTTGGCGCGCAGCGCGTCCAGCGTCTCCTGGGAGGCGGAGCTGGCGTCCCCGACATAGCGCCGCACGGGATCGAAGGGGGAGGCCGCGGCCACGGCGAACATGCCGAGCGTGACCAGGGCGAGGACCGGGACGGCGGCCAGCAGCCGCCGCCCGGTCAGCCGGGCCATCGCGGCCCAGGGGACGTTCACGAACGGACCCGCCACTCCTCCACGTTCCACCAAGGGCCGTGCCCCAGGCCGTGGTCGTGCGGCTCGACCTGGGTGGTCACGCCGTCCCAGGCGTCGGCCATCACATAGACGTGGTCGATATGGGTGAGGAAGGTGTAGCCCGGGTCCTCGGCCAACTCGCGCTGCACGGCCTCGTAGGCGGCCTCGCGCTCGGCCTGGTCGCCGCTGCGCCGGCCGGCGTCCAACTGCTCGTCCACGGCCGGGTTCCGGTAGTGGGCCATGTTGTTGTAGCCGTTTCCGGCCAGCTCGGAGTAGAGCAGGGTGTAGAGCTGGAAGTCGGGGTCGGCCGGGTCGCCGCCGCCGGAGAGCACGGCGTCCTCGGCGAGTCGGCCCTCGATGATCTCCCAGGAGCCGGACTCCACGGTGATGTCGATGCCGATGTCCTTGGCATCCGACGCGTAGGCCAGGGCGTGCTCCTGCCGCAGCCGGTCGCCGGCCGGGTACCAGAGGGTGAACGCGGCGCGCTCGCCGTCCCTGGCCCTGGTGTCCCCGCCGTCCAGCGTCCAGCCCGCCTCGTCCAGGATGCGGCCGGCCTCCTCGGGGTCGAACTCCCGCTCGGTGCCTTCGGCGAACCAGGGGCTGGCGGTGGGGATCGCGTTGTAGGCGGGGTGCCCCGCGTCCAACAGGATGCTCTCCACCATCAGTTCGCGGTTGACGGCGAGGTCGAGCGCCTGGCGCACGGCCTGGTCGCCGGCGACCGGGTTGTCCGAGGGGAGGGTGACCGCCCGGAAGTCGGCGCTCTCCGCGTTGACGGTGATCATCCCGCCCTCGTCGGCGAAGCCCTCGGCGAGGTTGGGCGGCAGCACGGCCGCGTCCAGGTCGCCGGAGCGCAGCCGGGTGGCGCGCACGTCGTCGTCCGGGATCACGGCCATCGTGACCCGCTTGACCTCGGGCTCACCGCCCCAGTAGTCCGCGTTGGCGGTGAGCGAGATCCGCTCGCCCGGGGACCAGTCGGTGAGCACATAGGGCCCGGTGCCGACCGGTTCGGTGTTGTAGGCACCCGTGTTCACATCCTGGTCGCCGACGGCCGCCGCGGAGGCGATGGGAAGCACGGTGCGCTCGGCGAAGGGCGCGTACGGGTACTCCAGGGTGAACACCACGCCCAGCTCACCGTCCGCCACCACGCTCTCGATCGCGTCCAGTTCGCCCTTGGCGGGGTTGTTGGTGCCCTCGTCCAGGATGGCCTCGTAGGTGAAGACCACATCGGCGGAGGTGAACGGCTCCCCGTCGCTGAAGGCCACCCCCTCCCGCAGCGTGTAGCGGTAGGTGAGGCCGTCCTCGCTGATCTCGGGCAGCTCGGTGGCCAGCGCCGGTTCGAGACCGAGTTCGTCGTCGTGGCGCAGCAGGCCGTCGAAGATCTTGGAGTTGCCGTCCTTGCCGTAGCCGAGGAGCGGGCTGAGCGTCTCGGGCTCGTTGGCTATGCCGATCACCACGCTGTCCTGGCCACCGCCTCCGCCGCCCCCGTCGCCGTCGTCGTCGCTGGGCGCCGAGCACCCGGCGGTGGCCACCACGGCGGCCACCGCCGTCGCCACGACACCGCCGCCGTACCGCCTGCGGACCGTCATCACCCACACCCCTGCTGATCGCCCTGTGTTATTGCAATACCTTCGCAACTAGGACGTCATTAAAACAGGTGCTCGGGTGGGCTTGTCCAGAGCTGTCCGGTCCCTGATCAGCGGCTACGCCCGGCACGCTCAGCGCGCGCCACCAAGCCCCCGTTCGGCCAGCCAGTCGAGACGGACCAGGGACTGCGAGGCCCGGCCGCCCCCGTGGTCCCCGAACTCCCACACGGTGATGTCCCTCTCCCCCGCGTACCGGTTGTAGGCGGCATAGACGGTGGACGGCGGGCAGACCGGGTCCATCAGGCCCACGCTGAACAGCGCGGGGGCGGTCGCCCGGGCCGCGAAGTGCTGTCCGTCGAAGTAGTTGAGCACGTCGAACACCCGGGCGGGCGCGACCCGTTGATGGCTGCCCAGATAGGTCACCAGCTCCCGGTAGGGGCCCTCGCCCGCGATATCGGAGCCGCGCCGGTAGTGGCACAGGAACGGCACATCCACCAGCGCGGCGGCCACCGCGTCACCGGCCAGTCCGGCGGTGGCCAGCGCCAGCCCGCCCCCCTGGCTGCCGCCCTCCACGATCACCCGCTCGGGATCGACCGCCGGATGCGCGCGCACCGCGTCCACCGCGCGCACGCAGTCCGTCATCAACCGCCGGAAGTAGTAGCTCTCCCGGCTGGCTATCCCCCGCGTCATGAACCCGCCGAACCACTGGGCGCCCGCCCCGGGATCGGGATCGGGAGTGTCATGGCCCTGCCCACGGCTGTCGACCACGAGTTGGGCGTACCCGGCGGACGCCCACAGCAGACGCTCCAGATAGAGGCCGCGTCCCCCGCTGTACCCCTGGAAGCCGACCACCGTCGGCAGCGGCCCGCGCACGCCGCGCGGCAGCAGCAGCCACGCCGCCACCGGCTGGCCGCCCCAACCGGGGAACCGCACGTCGAAGACGTCGACCGAGGAGAGCCGCACCGGGCTCACCGGCCGGTACTCGGCCTCCCGCCCGGCGCCCGCCGCCCGCGCCTCGTCCAGCGTCCCGGACCAGAACTCCGCGAAGTCGGCCGGCGCGGCCACCCCCGAGTCATAACGGCCCAGCTCCTCCAACGGCAGATCGGTCAGCGCCATGGCCAGCCCTTTCGTCCCCGCCGGCCCGCCCACGAGCCGGTATCCGATCAACGCGGGAAAGCTACGTGGTGCCCCGTTCCCGGTCAACGGCTGCCCACGGCCGCGCACTCGAAGGCGCGGTGGCGGCCACGGACCGTGGACCACCTCGCCGATCCGGACGCCTGGCTCAGCCGGCTGACGCTCCAGCGCGGTGCGCCCGCCCTCCTGGCTGGGCGCGGCGCTCCTTGCCGGCGACCACCTCCCGCCCCGGGGGCCGCCATCGGCGACGTGAGCAAGCACCCTCGTCGATGCGGTAGAGTTCTGCTGCGCGGTGATCGAGGGCAAAGCCCCAGATCAGACGGGCACCGGGACGTGGCGCAGTTTGGTAGCGCACTTGACTGGGGGTCAAGGGGTCGTGGGTTCAAATCCCGCCGTCCCGACGGTGCTGAAGGCTCGCTGAGCGAGGGGTGTTCTCCCAGCTCAGTGGGCCTTTCGCCATTCCCGATCAAGGATCACCGCACCACCCGGAGATGCCCCCGCGTTCCGGTCCTGGGGAGCAGCGGGGTCCCGCCCCACCGCGAGATGAGCGCTGAGCGCGGTCCTGGCCTCCGTGATCGACCGGCGGTCGGGGTGGAGATACCGCGACGGGGTGGTCGGCGGGTCGGTGGTGATGTGGTCGGTGTGGGGTCGGGGTTGTTGCCCGAGGTGGTCGATGAGGGGACCGGCGGCGATCGTGCGGGTGATCGCTTCGTGTTGTGCTGCTTGCTGGAGGCGGATGGCGGCCTTGCTGAGGAGGCGGCGGGTGGCTCCTGGGGGCACCAGCTGCCGGCGTTTGAGGTGGGTGAGTTGGGCCGGGTCGAGCACGCCCCGGCTGCCCCGCTCGGCGCACCGCACCCGTGGTGCAACGCGCCCGGCCCGGACTCCTGCGGTTCCTGGACTCCTTCAACGATCATGCAGCGTTCATCCCGGGAAGGCATGGCGATGTCCTGGCCACCAAACAGCTGTGCCGGGTTTTGATCGCCGACTCGACGCCATGCCCTACCGGGAGAACAACCTCACCCGGTGGATCGTCCTGACCTCCGAGGCCCGCGAGCTGTATGCGACCTGGGAACGGACCACGGCGGAGATGGCCGCGGTCCTGCGTCTGCACGCCGGCCGCCACCCGGACAATGCCCGGACCGCCGAACTGGTCGGCGAGCTGACGATTACGGCGAGGTCAGGACTACACCCCGCGCGTCAGCCCCCCGCCGTACGCCGCCAAGTCCTCGCCCGCTGCCGGCCACTCGACGGCGGCCGGGGCCTTCCCGCAGCCCCGGCCCGGCGCAAGGCCCGCCGAGAGTACGAGAACCGCGTCAGTGCCCTCACGCCCTGACCAAGATCGTTCTCACCGCTGACCGCTGTACCGATTCCCCGAAGCAGCGATCCAGGTCAGCCGCCACCGCTGATTTCTGGTCGGGTACTTCCCGAGGGTGTGGCTGTGCTGCGGGGCCGGTGCGTTCATGGGGTGTTCAACCCCATTGCGCGGCGTGCGCTCTTCACGGTGCGGGCGGTGGGCGCGATGAAGGCGTGCAGCAGTTGCAGTGCGCCGTCGCACTGATCGCCGACGGCTGCGAGGTCGCGGTGCCTGCGCCCGCGGGTGCCCCGGCCAGAGGGGTCGACAAGGTCGAGTTCGTGGACGACCTGGTGTCGGGCGTTGAAGAACGGCTGGTGGCTCTTGAGTATCTGATCGTCGAGGGCGGACTCCTGCTTCAAGCCGAGGGCGTTGCGGCAGCGAACGAGGTCGACACCACCCTGGATACTGGAGCCGGCCAGGTCCTTAACGTAAAGATCGATCAGAGCGGAGCGCGGGTCGATGTCGACGACGGCCTGCTTGGTGGCCGTAGTCATGTCGCCTGCGAGGCGGTTGGCCATGAAATGGGCGACGAAGGCGCCATGTGCGTCGCCGGCCGTGGAGAGTAGGGTGTGCAGGGAATCTCGCAGCAGGGTGCGCAGACAGGCATCGATACCGGCCGCGGTGAAGACGATGGCGGCTCGGGCCTGGTCACGGTGGGTCTCGGAGACGGCGCCGCGCATGTCGTCCTGACCAGCGCGCAACTCGTTGAGGGTGGTGAACAGCCCTGCCACGGACTTATGGGTGGCCACCAACCGAGCCCAGCTTCGCTGGACCTCCGGTGGGCAGCCGTGGGGCTTGCGGGGAAGGTCGCTCAGCTCGACGAGGGTCAGTCTCGACAACGTCTCTCCTTGGCCATGTCCGCGAGGTGCCTGCGGCCTTAGTGACCATTCTGGAGGACGACTTCAGACCAACCTCCCCGCCGGCCGCCTCATGATCGAAGCCCTCGGCTCCCCTACGGGCAGAACTGGTTCCGATACTCCCCGAGAGCGTTCCTAGACCCGGCCGGCCAGAGGGGCACGTCAGGCAGCCGGTCAACAGTCAGGACGCGGGCGATCTAACGGCACCTCGACTCGATCATGTACTCGACGACGCCATACACCTCGGTCTGGTCCTCGATCACGGTTCGGCGCAACAAGTCTGACCAGGAGTAGGACAAGGGGTGGCACGTTTCGTCGGCCTGCCACTCCAGCCGGTGGACCAGGGCACGCGGTGCGTTCCACGGCGCCCTGCCGTGGTCTTTGGCCAATCGAGTGCGGTGGTGTGCTGCTCGATGGCGTCGGCGGTCTGCTGGAGATTGAAGCCGCGCTCCTTGAACTTGAAGTAGCCCATCACCGAGGTGATGACGGAGACGGCGGTGCCGAGGCCGATGAGAATTCCCTTGCCAGGCTGTGGGGGGTCGTACAGGGCGGTGACGGCGGGGATGGCGGCGGAGCACAGAATCAGCGCCCACTGGAGCCAGTTGTGTCGGCGGCGGTAGGTCGTGCTCTCGGCGCGCAGCCGGTCGATCTCCCGAGGGATCGCCTCCCGGTAGGAGTACTGTCGCTCGAAAGCGGCGCGAGTGGCCTTCGAGGCAGCAAGGATTCGTGCCTCATCGGCCAGTTCGAGATCGAGTCTCAGCTCCACAACCGACTTGGCTCGCTGACAGAGCCGCCCCTTCTCATCTGTGAACTGTGGCTGCTTGGTATCGAATTGTTCGACGAAGATGGCACACCCAGCACCAAGGGCGATAGAAACGATGACGCCGAAGATGTTGATGGGCATCATGTCGAAGCGACGCCAGGTAAAGGCGGTCATGCCGACGAGGAAGAGCAGCAGCAGTGGGACGCCGACGCATAGAATGAGCGTGGCGGCACCGATCATGCGAGTGCGCCTGATCTGACGCTTCAGGTCGGCAATGGCGCGCCGGTGGGCTATCAGGTCGGCGATGGGGTCGTTTGAGTCGAGGCCGGACTGGGGCACGTGCGGGCTTCCCCCATGGCCGAACGGACTGGCGGTCAGAACCGCCCTGGTCCAAGGTCCTCACTGATCACGAGGGCCTCTCAGCATCTTGTTGTAACGCGAGTGGCGGGGCAGCGGCTCCTGTTCGGCAGGATTGACGCAAAGATGCTCCCGCTGGCTGGATCCTCACTACTGTGCTGCTGGCCTCAGGCTGTGCGCGCTGCGGTCGGCGCGCGCGCTCGGCCTGGTCCTCAACGCCTTGGTGCAGTTCAACACCCGCTCCCCGCCACGGCACACGCGCCGGGCCAAAACCGGATGGTGCCGCAGATCAACCGTCGAGGCGGCGCTTGCTGAGCCAGGCGACCATCTCGGGGTCGTGGTGGTCGAAGAACAGGGTCGTGCCGGTGTCGAGGGCGGCGATCTGCGTCGTCTGGTCCTCGGTGAGCTGGAAGTCGAAGACGTCGATGTTCTGCGCCATCCGGTCGGGGTTGACGGACTTGGGGATGGTGACGATGTCGCTCTGGATCAGCCAGCGCAGTACGACCTGGGCGACCGACTTGCCGTGCGCCTCGCCGATGCCGGCGAGGACGGCGTTGGTGAACAGGTCGTTCTTGCCCTCGGCGAAGCCGCCCCACGCCTGGTGCTGCACCCGGTGCTCGCGCATCAGGGTGTGGTCGGGGTTGCGCTGGAAGAAGGGGTGGGTCTCGATCTGGTTGACCTGCGGGGTGATCTCGTTGTTGAGGATCAGGTCCAGCAACCGGTCGGGGTAGAAGTTGGCGACGCCGATCGCCCGGGTCAGGCCCTCGCGCTGGGCGGCCTCCATGGCGCGCCACTGGCCGTAGACGTCGCCGTAGGGCTGGTGCATCAGGTACAGGTCGACGTGGTCGAGGCCGAGTCTGGCCAGGGAGGTCTCCAGAGCGCGGCGGGTGTTGACCTGGGCTGGGGCGTCCTGGACCCACAGCTTGGTGGTGACGAAGAGTTCCTCGCGCGGGATGCCGCTGTTCTTGATGGCGTGGCCGACGGCTTCCTCGTTGCCGTAGGCGGCGGCGGTGTCCAGCAGCCGGTAGCCGGCCTCCAGGGCCTGGGTGACGGCCTGCTCGGTCTTGTCCGCGTCGATCTGGAAGACGCCGAAGCCGAGGATCGGCATCTGGAGGCCGTTGTTCAAGGTGACGTGCTGCACGGGATTCTCCTGGCAGGGGCGGGTGGCCGGCCGATAGGCCGGCTCAGCGGGTGGGTTCGGTGACCTGGGCCAGGACGCCGGTGGCGCTCATCGCGGCGGGCCAGCCGGCGTAGAAGGCGAGGTGGGTGATCGCTTCGGCGAGTTCGCCGGGGGTGAGGCCGTTGTCGAGGGCGCGGTTCAGGTGGCCGGTGAGCTGGGCGTCGCGGCCCAGCGCTACCAGGGCGGCCACGGTGACCAGGCTGCGCTCGCGCGGGGACAGCTCCGGGCGCTGCCAGAGGTCGGCGAACAGGACGTCGTCGGTGAGGTCGGCGAGTTTCGGGGCGGTGCGGCGGACGAGGTCCGGCGCGATGCGCGGGTTGGTGCCGGTCATCCGCGTTCCATCATGCGCATCTGGGCCTCGTTGTGGGTGTCGCCGGCGGCCGGGGGCAGGCTGCTGAGCGTGGTGAGCTGGTCGTCGGTGAGGCGGACGGCGTCGGCGCAGGCGTTCTCCTCGACGCGGGCCACGCGGCGGGTGCCGGGGATCGGCGCGATGAAGTCGCCCTGCGCGAGCAGCCAGGCGAGGGCGACCTGCGCCGGGGTGGCGCCGATCTCGGTGGCGATGGCGGCGACTTGATCGGCCAGGCGCAGGTTGTGCTGGAAGTTCTCGCCGGTGAAGCGGGGGTTGTCGGCGCGGAAGTCGCTGGTGTCGAACTGTGCGGGGTCGCGGATCGCGCCGGTCAGGAAGCCGCGTCCGAGCGGGGAGAACGGGACAAAACCGATGTTCAGCTCCCGCAGCACGGGCAGCACACGGGCCTCGGGGTCGCGGGTGAACAGCGAGTACTCGGACTGCACCGCGGTGATGGGGTGGATGGTGTGGGCGCGGCGGATGGTGTCGGGCCCGGCCTCCGAGAGGCCGATGTGCCCGATCTTGCCCTTGGCGACGAGTTCGGCCAGCGCGCCGACGGTCTCCTCGATCGGGGTGCCGGGGTCGACGCGGTGCTGGTAGTACAGGTCGATGTGGTCGGTGCCCAGACGCTTGAGGGAGCCCTCGACGGCGGCGCGGACGTTGGCCGGACTGCTGTCGGTGCCGCCGTCACGGCCGGTGTGGGAGATCAGACCGAACTTGGTGGCCAGCACCACCTGGTCACGGCGGCCCTTGAGAGCCCGACCCACCAGTTCCTCGTTGGTGTAGGGGCCGTAGACCTCGGCGGTGTCGATGAAGGTGACGCCCAGTTCCAAGGCGCGGTGGATGGTGCGGATGGACTGGTCGTCGTCGGTGCCGGAGCCGGTGTAACCGTGGGACATGCCCATGGCTCCCAGGCCGATGCGGGAGACGTCCAGGTCGCGCAGTTTGGTGTGCTTCATGAGTGGTCCTGTTCGTTCGCTGGTCGATGCCGGTTCGCCGAGCGACGGCTGCGGGGGGCCGCGGCGCGGCGGCCGGTACGGGAAGTGCTGGGGGCGGCCGCAGCGCGGTGTTCTCGTTCCGTGCGGGCGCGGGCGCGGACGGCGCTTGCCGCGAGAGGGCAGGTCAGAGCGCCTGGCCGGCGGGGCGGAGCAGGATCTCGTTGATGGCCAGGTGCCGGGGGCGCTGGAGGGCGAAGGTGACGACCTCGGCGATGTCCTCGGCGGTGACCTCGGCGACGTCGTAGAGCTCCTTGGCGCCCTGGCGGGTGGCTTCGTGGGTGATGTGGGTGGGCAGCTCGGTGGCGACGACACCCGGCTCGATCACGGTGACGCGCACGTCGGGCAGGAGCTCCTTGCGCAGGGACTCCGACCAGCCATTGATGCCGAACTTGGTGGCCGCGTACACGCCGCTGCCGACGTTGGCGACCCGGCCCGCGACGGAGGAGACGTTCACGATGTCGCCACCGCCGTCCTTGAGCTGGCCGAGGAACACCTCGGTGGCCGTGATCGCCCCGAGCAGGTTGACCTCGATCATCTTGCGGTAGTCCTCACGCTGCTCGGCCGAGAACGGACCCAGCAGCATCACCCCGGCGTTGTTCACCAGCACGTCCGTGCCGCCGAACTCCCGCTGCACCTGTTCGGCCGCCGCGACCAGGGCGTCACGGTCGGTGACGTCGGCGGAGACGGCGATCGCACCGTCGCCGAGCTCCTCGGTGAGGGCCTTGATGCGGTCCGTGCGGCGGGCGAGAAGCGCGACCCGGTAGCCGGCGGTGTGCAGGGACCGGGCGGTCGCGGCACCGATCCCGGAGGAAGCACCGGTGATGACGGCGACGCGCCCCCGCGTCTGGTCCTGGCTCATCGTATTGCCTGTCCTTCATCGTCACGTTGCGTGGCCGACCGCCCGACGGGGGTCGAAGCCCGGCGGTCCGGATCACCCGGACGTGGCCATTCCAGCACCGCCCCGCAGACGGGACGAGGAACCGCTTATACGTGTACTGGCAGTCACTCCTACGCATCCCCGCACGGCCGTACCGTGGAGGCCATGGACAACCAGGCCGAGGTACGGGACTTCCTGCGCACCCGACGCGACCGCATCACCCCCGAGCAGGCAGGCATCGTCACCGGAGGCCGCCGCCGCCTGCCCGGCCTGCGCCGCGAGGAAGTCGCCATGCTCGCCGGAATGAGCAGCGACTACTACGCCAAGATGGAACGCGGCAACCTCGCCGGCGTCTCCCCCGAAGTACTCGACGCCCTCGCCCGCGCCCTGCGCCTGGACGACGCGGAGACCGAGCACCTGCACGACCTCGCCCGCGCCGCGAACCCCTCACCAAGCCGCCGCCGGGTCCGTCCCGCCCAGTCGACGGTCCGCCCCTCCCTCCAGCGGTTCCTCGACGCGATCACCGGCGCACCCGCATGGATCGTCAACCAGCGGGCCGACATCCTCGCCACCAACCCACTCGCCCGGACCCTGCTCGCCCCGCTGCTCGACGACCCGGACACCCGGAACAACACCGCACGGTTCATCTTCCTCAGCCCCGCCGCGCGCACCTTCTACCCGCAGTGGGAGCACGCAGCGGACGCCTCCGCCGCCAACCTGCGCACCGCCGCAGGACGCAACCCGCGCGACAAGGCCCTTTCCGACCTCATCGGGGAACTCGCGACCCGCAGCGAAGCCTTCAGCCGCCGCTGGTCGGCCCACGACGTCCGCCTGCACCGCACCGGCACCAAGCACATCCACCACCCCGCGGTCGGCGACCTCGAATTCGTCTACGAAGGCGTCGAACTGCCGGACCATCCCGGCTGGATGATGTTCACCTACACCAGCGCCCCCGGCTCACCGACCGAAGACCGGGTCAAACTCCTCGGCAGCCTCGCCGCCTCGCAAACCGACGCGCAGGCGCCCGCACCCGTCTCCCAGCCCGGCGAGACATGAGCCACTCCGGCGGCAGGGGTCAGTGAAACGGTCCTGTCGACAAGAACGCCCGGCGTAACCACCCCCTCGGATGCCCCCTGCTCGCCGAGGTGGGTCAGGGAGGAGTGCCGGTACTCGTGCAGGCCCCAGCCGGTGCGCGGTGTGCTGGTCGAGCAGGGCGCGGGCCCGGCCGTAGGACAGCCGGGCCAGGCCGGTGTCCGGACAGACGTCCCGGGCGGAAGGCCCCTTCCCCGGGCCGCGGGTGCGGCCCTTGAGCAGCCGCGGCAGTTGCCGGGCGGTGCCGGCGTCCCAGAACACCGTCTCCAGCACGTAGTCGGCACGACTCGCACCGCGCCGGCACACCTGGACCGCGGCACCGAAGATGGACCCGAAGAAGGCACCGGCCCCCGCACCGGTCCCGTATGTGGGGGCATCGCGACGCGGCAGATCGGATCTCACATCCGGCGCACTTCCTGATCGGCCGGCTGGAGTTCCTCATCAACCCCGGAGGGTTCGCTACCGCCACGGCTCATTGGACCACTCGGGACCGCACGCCAGTCGTAACGCCAGCCGGGCTCGCTGAGCCGGGAGAATCCTCCCAGCTCAGCGGGCCTTTCGCCATTCCCGATCAAGGATCACCGCACCACTCGGAGATGCCCCCGCGTTCCGGTCCTGGGGAGCAGCGGGGTCCGCGCCCGGACGACGCGCCGTCAGACGGCTGTTGAGCGCCTCCCCCGCCCGGAGAATCGAGTCGGTGCTCGGCTGCGGGTGGCGCCGCGTGGTCGCCAACCACCGCCGCACGGCGCCTGGCCTGCCGGGAAGCGGCGGACGAACGCGGGCCGCCGGCCGATCCGCGGGCACGGGTCGTTTCGGTCGCTACTCGGCCCGCAGGACGAAGAACAGGAAGGACAGGAAGCGCGGCATGGCCGCGATGGCCTCGGGAAACCGCTCGCTGGCGGCGGGATCAGGATCCGGCTCGCTGATGACCGTGATCCGGAAACCAGCCCCGGTGAACGCCTCGATCGTCGCGTGCAACGGCCTGTGCCAGCGACTCACCAAGGCGGTCTGGCCGCCGATCGTCCACTCCACGGTCCAGTTGGTGGTGTCGAAGTAGTCGCATTCCGCCTCGCGGCCGGCCTCGCGGTGTATGAGGTTGACGGCAAAGGGATGGTCGACGGAAGCGATCAGCCGACCGCCGGGCTTGAGGACGCGTCGCAGCTCGGCCAGAGCGGGCCCCCAGTCCTCCAGGTAGTGCAGCACCAGGGACGCGACCACGTCGTCGAACGTGTCATCAGGATAGGGAAGCGGGCTGCCCAGGTCCGCCACCCGCAGGTCCGCACCGACGCCGAGCCGCCGCCGGGCCAGCTCCAGCATCCCGGCGCTTGAGTCGAAGCCACTCACCATGGCGCCACGGTCGCCCAGCGCGGCGAACAGGAGCCCCGATCCGCAGCCGACGTCGAGGATCCGCCGGCCGGCCACGTCTCCGGCGAGGGCCAGCATCGCGGGACGCTCGTAGTAGGCGTTGACCAGGTTGGTTTCGTTCACGGCGGCGTATGCCTTGGCGAAGCTGTCGTAGTCGTTGACCTTCGGCGGATCGACTCCCGCCGCGCCTGGCGAGGCCAGCCTGACGGACATCACGTGTTCTTGGCGCTCGTTGGAGATCATGGTGTGGGCTTCCTCATCGCTCTGCTTCTCGTGTTCGGCGCGCGACCCGGTCCGGCCGTCGAGGCCCTCGCGCAGGACATCGGCGTGCCCGGTATGCCGGACGGACTCGCCGAGGACATGGATCATGGTGGCGAACAGGTTCGTGTGGGACGGGGCTCCGGCCGCCACGGCACGTGGCCGGGGGCGTCGAGGGCAAGCTCGTTGATCGTCGCGTCCGGGTGTTCCCAGGTGCGCCGGTAGAGCCCGATGATCTGATCGCGGGTCTCGTCCTCCGTCGCCCAGGGATCGTCGCCGTCGGAGTCAGTCCGGCGGGCGTCGTGTGCGGACAAGCCGTCGGGTTTCCGGAGCAGCGCCTCGCGGCCTGGCGCCAGGCGGCTCGGCGAGCACCTCCCGGTAGGTGGCACGGTGGTCGCCCTGCGCGGGCTCGGCGGTTGGGGTCATGACGCCCAACCTCGCCGTGCCCCCGCGCCCAGCACCAATGATTCGTCGCTGGACGAATCGGAACAGACATCCCTCGGTAGCATGGCGCGGTGCTCCGCTTCGAAGTCTCCGTCGAGGACCTGTTGCGCAGCCGTTTCGCGCTGTCGCCCGCGCTGGACCTCTGCCTCATGCTGCGCTCACTCGCTGGCCAGGGCGGACCGCTGCCGCGCGCGTGGGCCAGCCGGCTCCTCCCGGCCTTTGAGCGGCTTCGCCGCGAGAGTGAGCTGAACGCCGTCCTCGCGCTGCACAACCCGCGAACCGGACCGAGCTTCGTGGCCCCGCCCCCTCGTGGGCTCAACCAGACCTGGGCAGACGACCTGGCCATGATCCGGGCCACACCGCTGGAAGCGGCCCGCCTCGAAATCGCCGCCCACGCGACCGGCCCGTCCGCCGGTGATCCCCGCGTGCGCGCGGTGCTGGACTCGACGGACGCCGTCTCCAGGATCGCCGAGGCGATGGACCGGGCCTGGCACGAACTGCTCGCCGCTGACTGGCCGCAACTGCGCGCGATCTGTGAGCGCGACGTCGTGCACCGGGTGGGTACGATCGGCGAACGCGGATGGGTCACGACCATCGAGAGCCTGCACCCGAGCATCACCTGGCAGGCCGGCGGTATCGAGATCGGCCACTTCTCCCACGTCGAGCCCGTCCGCCTCGCCGGCGACGGACTCCTGCTGATCCCTTCGGTCTTCGTCGCGAACATCGCCGCCCACCTGGCAGACCCCTGGCCCTGGCCCAGGACCTTGGTCTACCGTGCCCGCGGCATCGCCGCCCTGTGGGGCGAGCAGGAGACCGTCCCCCGACCGGACACGCTGACCGCGCTGATCGGCCGGTCCCGGGCCCGGCTGCTGTTGGCGCTGGAGGCCCCGGCCAGTACCAGCCACCTCGCCCGAAGCCTCGCCATGACACCCGGCGCGGTGGGAGACCACCTCGCCATCCTGCGCGGCGCGGGACTGCTCGTCCGCGCCCGGTCCGGACGGTCGGTGCTCTACCGGCGCACTCCGCTCGGCGAGGCGCTGGTAGGCGGTACGGGCTGAGGGATCAGATCGGCACCGCTGTTGAGACACCGCCAGGCGCCCCGAGTTGGAGGCCGCCGCGCGGGTCGCCGGTGGGATCCCGCTCCTCCGGCATCGCCGTGACCCTCGACGTGCACGAGCACAAGCGCCTCGGTCGCGGCACCGAACTCGCCATGCTCGCCGAGGAACCAAGAGTGAGCGACGCCGGCCTGGAGTTCCTCGCGGGAGCGCCGAAGTGCTCGCGGCCGTGTCCGGCATGGAGCGCGAGTACATCCGCGACCGCACCCGGGAAGGCCACCGTACGCGACGTGCGTGAGACCGGCTCCTGAGCCGACGGCCCACCCGAGGGCGGAGGTCAAACCTTCGTGAGGACGAAGAACAGGAAGCACAGGAACCTGCCCGACTCCCTCTGCTCGAAGACCTCGGGGAACCGTTCGCGGGTGCCGGGCCCCGGGGCCGGTTCGCTGATGACGTCGATCCGGAAGCCGGCCGCGGTGAACGCGTCGGTGATCGCGTGCAGCGGCCGGTCCCAGAAGGTCATCAGGTGCTTCGTGCCGCCGAGTTCCCACCACTGGGAGGTGGAGCGGGTCGCGAAGTAGTCGGTTCCGGGCGGTGCCGTCAGATGGCTGACGAAGGGGTGGTGGACTGACCCGATGAGGCGCCCGCCGGGCTTCAGCACGCGCCGCAGTTCGGCCAGGGCCGTCGTCCAGTCCTCCAGATAGTGCAGGACCAGGGAAGCGACGACGTCGTCGAACTCGGCGTCGGCGAAGGGCAGCGGGCCGCCCAGTTCGGCGCGTTCCAGCACCACGGCGTCGCCGAGCCGGCGCCGGGCCAGCGCCAGCATTCCGGCGCTGGAGTCGAACCCGGCGACGACGGCGCCCCGCTCGCGCAGGGCGTCGGCCACGGGGCCGGCGCCGCAGCCGGCGTCGAGTATCCGGCGGCCCGCCACGTCGCCGGCCAGGTCCACGATCGCGGGGTGCGCATAGTAGGCGTTGAGGAGGCTGATCTCGTTGTAGTCCGCATACGCCTCGGCGAAACCGTCGTAGTCGTTGACCCTCTCCCCGGGCCCCGGGGGAGCCTCGACGGGACTGACCACCATCTGCTGGTTCGGTGGGACATCCGCCTGTTCCGCGGAACTCTCGGGAGCGGCGGTCCCGCCGGTTGTTCCGGGGTGGTTCGGCATGGTTAACCTCGTTTGTTCGGGCCACAGTGGGCGTGGCGGGAGATCCGCGGATCCCCGGGCTGCGGAGGGCACAGCGAAACCCTGAACGAGTGATTGAGTTTTGTCAATCACTCGCGGTCCTGCCCTTCCCCGGGCTGCCCGCTCTTCAGTACGCTGCTGGTCATGACCGAACGCCGGCCGGCGACCGACGCGGAGGCGAAGGCGCTCGCCTCCGCCCTCCGCCTGCGCATCCTGCGCATCTGCGTGCGGAAGCCGCACACGAACAAGGAGATCGCGGCGATCCTCGGGCGCGACCCGGCCAGCGTGCTGCACCACACCAGGACGCTGGTCCGCACCGGATTCCTGGAGGCGCAGGAAGAACGGCGCGGCGCGCGCGGCGCACGAGAGATCCCGTATCTGGCGACGTACAAGAGCTGGCGCCTCGAAACGCCGGCGCTGGACCGGTCGATGCTCGACGCGTTCCTGGAGGAACTCGCCCTCGTCCCCGATGCGGAGGCCGAGGGCACCAGGATGGCGCTACGCCTGCCACCGCCGCAGATGGAGGAGTTCCGCACCCGGCTCAAGGATCTGCTGGAGGAGTTCGCCGCCCGCCCGGACGACCCGGCCGCGCCCGCCTGGTCGCTCTTCATGGTGGTGCACTCCGACCCGAACCGCCCCTGACGACACGGCCCTCGTGCCCACCGGCCGCGGCAGCGCCGATTGATCGAACCCACGCCTGGACGACGACGGTGCTCTGACGGCCGCGTGTGCGGTCGAACTCCGCGAACGGCTCCTCCGCTCGGCGGCGTTCACCTGAGGAGCCAGCTGACGACGCCCTCAACGGCGCCGCTCACGGCGGCCAGCGCGAGGAGGCGCAGGGCCTTGGCGAGCAAGCCGCGGGGACGGGTGGCCGGGTTCGGGGTGTGGGTGTCGCTCATGGCGGTCTCCTTCGCCGCGTGGCGGGTCGCCCGATGCGACCCGGCTGCGGCACCAGTCCCGCGCCTCCGGGGAGTTTCCGGCGAGGTGTCGGAGCGCTGCCGGAGGCTTGTGCGGCCGTGACAAGCCTGGTGGGCTGGCATCTCACAGTCTTTTCCGGGGAGTTCGGGAGGGTGGCGTGGAGCAGCGCGCGCGGCGGTTCGGTGCAGAGCTCGCCAGGGCGCGCGAGAGCGCGGGGCGCCCGACGCTGGAGCGCCTGGTGCGCCTCGGAAAGGAGCAGACCCCGCCAGCGAGGATCGGCGTGTCGACCCTCAGCGACTGGCTGAACGGCCGCACCGTTCCCGACCCGCGCCACGACCGGTATGTCATGGCCCTCGTCGGCTTTCTCCAACAGCGAGCGGCGCGCTCAGGAAGCGGATACGTAGGGCGGAGCGAGGGGTGGTGGCAGCAGCTCCTGGCGGCGGCCCGTTCGGAGCGCGACTCCATGCGCGGCGGTCGCCCCGCCACCCGGGCCGCGTCACCGGGCCCGCCGCCCGGTCCTGTGACGCTGCCCCGTGACCCGGCGGGATTCACCGGCCGTGCCGCCGAACTGGCCGTGATCCTGGATCTGCTGGACCCTGACGGCGGTCCCCATGGCGGTCCGGGAGACGCCGCGGCGGCTGCGGTGGTCGTGTCGGCGGTGGCGGGGATGGGAGGCGTCGGTAAGACGGCCCTGGCTGTGCACGCCGCTCACCAGGCTCGGGCGCGAGGGTGGTTCCCCGGCGGGATCCTCTTCGCCGACCTGCGTGGTCACAGCAACGCCCCGCAGGTGGAAACGGGTGCGATCGCGGACCGTTTCCTGCGCGCTCTCGGGGTGAGGGCGAAGGACCTGCCAGGCACCGATGAGAAGCTGGATGCCTGGCGCCTCCACCTGAACACCCAGGCAGCGCGGGGCCGTCCGCTCCTCGTGGTCCTGGACAACGTTCGCGAGCCCGGCCAGATCGGCCCCCTGCTGCCCGCCGCACCGCACCGGGCCCTGGTCACCTCGCGGCACACCCTGTCCTCGCTGCCCGCCCGCCGCGTCGGTCTCTCCCCGATGCAACCGGCTGACGCCGTCGACCTCGTGGACCAGACGCTGCGGGCCGGCGGCACCGACGACGCTCGCGTCACCGCACAGCACGACGACGCACTGCGGCTGGCACGGCTGTGCGGGCACCTGCCGCTGGCGCTGAGGATCATCGGGGCGCTGCTGCGGGACGAGCCCGACCGGCGGCTGGTCGACCAGGCGGACGAACTGGAGGATGTCCAAACCCGCCTGGACCAGCTCGCCTACGACGGGGAGGACGACGAAGGTCGCCCCTTGGCCTTGCGGGCGTCGCTGGAGCTGTCCCACCAGCACCTGACCCGGCCGCAACAGCACGCGCTGCGCCTGCTGGCCGCGGCGCCCGGGCCGGACGTGTCGACCGCCGCGGCCACCGCGCTGCTCGGTGAGACCGCCACCCAGGCCCGGCGTCTGCTCGCCGCCCTGGCCAGGACCCACCTTCTGGAGCCCGCCACCGCAGGGCCGGAGCGCTGGTCGATGCACGACCTCGTCCGTCTCTTCGCCGACGACCTCGGCCAGAGAGAGGCGGTACGCGACGGCCGAGCGGCGGCGGTGTCGCGCCTCCTCCACCACTACCTCACCACCGCCCAGGACGCCGACTCCCACCTGTGGCCCACGCCGCCACCCGCTTCCGGAACCTTCGCGGACCGCGGCCAAGCGCTGGCGTGGCTGGAGGCCGAGCGCGGCAACCTTGTCTCGGCCGCCCTGGCCGCCCCCGGGCACCACGCCGCGGCCACTGGCCTCGCTCAGGCTCTCACCATGTACTTCACCCACGCCGGCCACTTCGCCGACTCCATCCGCCTCAGCACCGCCGCCGCCACCGTCTCCCGCGAGGCCGGCGACCGCCTGGGCGAGGGCCGCGCCCTGAACACTCTCGGGACAGCCCTGATCCACGTTCGCGACTTCGAACGGTCCGTCGACATCTTCACGGAGCTCGTCGACATGTACCGGCATACCGGCGACCGGCACAACGAGGCCATGACGTTGGCCAACCTGGGCGGCGCCCTGACACGTCTGGAGCGATTCCCCGAGGCGGCCGAGACCTTCCAACGCGCACGCGCCCTCTTCCGCGTGGCGGACGACTACTACAGCGAGGCACAGGTGATGGGGAACATGGCGGCTCTCATGGTGGACGCACGCAAGCCGGAGCGCGCCGTCGGGACCCTCACCGAGCTCGCGGCCCTCTTCCGCAGGATGGGCGACCACCGCAGCGAAGGCGCGACACTGAGCAACCTGGGGCGCGCCCTGCGCAAGTTGGGCCAACTGAACGAGGCCATCACGACGTACCACGACGCGATCGCCGCCTGCCGGGACGCTGGCGACCGGCACACCGAGGGCACGACGCTGTACAACCTCGGCGCCACCCTGATCGCGTCAGGCCGGGCGGTGGAGGCCGCCGAGACGCTCACCGACGCGATCACCGTCTGCCAGGAGACCGGCGACCGCCACGGCGAGGCCATGGCTCTTGGCAGCCTCGGCCTGCTCCGGAACCAGGAGGGGAGATGCACCGAGGCCGTCGACCACCTCACCACCGCTGCCGCCCTCTTCGGGGAGACGGGCGACCGCACTCGTGAGGGCCTGTCGCTGAGCAACCTCGGCGGCGCCCTCGTCGCAACGGGCGAACTGGCCGACGCCGTCAACGTCGGCGCCCAGGAGCTGGCCATCTGCCGCGAGCTCGGCGACCGCCACAGCGAGGGCATCGTGCTGACCAATCTCGGACGCACGCTGTCCGAGCTCGGCCGCTTCACCGAGGCCGCCGGCCACCTCACCGCCGCGGCCGTGCTCTTCCGTGAACTCGGCGACCCCGTCCGCGCGGACAAGGCGCTGGTGCACGCGGCGCGGGCCCGTGCCGCGCGAGAACTGCCCAACTGATCCCTGTTCCGCGAGGCCCGTGCACGGGGCGGTGCCGGCGTCGCGCGACCCACGCGGCCCCACGGAGGGGATGACTCCGCGTGGAGCGCCGACGCGACCAACCGGTCGAACTCCCTGGCCAAGGCCCCGGATCTCGCCCCCACGTCGGTGACTCCGGCCGGGCCTCAGGACCTTACGACTGGCCCTGCCCCACGCGCGCGACAGCGCAGGACCAACTGACGTCGAACCTCATGGCTCAGTGCTGTCGCGGCACAGGTTCTGGCTCGACTTCCGTGCGGCGGTGGCTCTCCGTCACGCGAGGAGGACTCGTGCGCAAAGGAGGGGGAAGCCGGCTCGGACGGCGGCGGCGCTCGGGGGCACGCCGGGCGGGCGGCCTCGGTCAGCGCGCCCCGGGCTCGCCGAAGATGAGGGCGAGTTGGGCGTCCAACGCGGCGACCGCGTCCTTCTCCGCGTACTGCCGTGACAGCAGTTGCATGCCGAGGCCGTCGACGAGCGCCATCAGGCCGATCGCCGCGAGTTCGGGATCGATGCCGTCAGCTCCGGCCGCGCGCAGCTGCCGCGCGATGAACCCGCGCATCCCTTCGGCGTCCTCGCGCATCCCTTCCCGGATCGCCGGCTTCACCGCGGCGTACGCGAGGAACGCGAGCCCGACGTGGCCCTCAAGTCGTCGGGTGTCGTCGAGCGGCAGGATCTGGAGCAGGACGCCGCGGACGAACTCGCGCGGTGTCGCCGACGACGCCGCCGCCTCGGAGCGGGCGCGAATCCGGTTCCCGACCATGGCCAGCGCGAACGTCATCATCTCGTCCTTGGTGCGGAAGTAGTGCTGCACCATCCCGGTCGAGACGCCCGCCTCGGCCGCCACCTGGCGCAGGCTCACGCCCTCAAGACCGTGTGTCGCGGCAAGCCGCATCAGCGCGTCGGCGAGCAGCTCGCGGCGTTCTCCGTGGTCGACCCTCTGCGGCATGGGGCGACTTTACATTGCACCTGTATTGTCACGGGTATGCATTGCAGTCGTATTGGAAAACGGGTGGCCGGTCATGGAGGACGTGGTCGGCGCGAAGGAGGTGGCCGGCATGGACGTGCTTGAGCTGACGGCGATCGGCCGCGAACAGCACGACCTGGTGGGCGGCAAGGCCGCCGGTCTCGCCGGGCTGATCCGACTCGGCGAGCGGGTGCCGGACGGCTTCTGCGTGACGACCGAGGCGTACGGGAACGGGCGGGTGCCGCGCGCCGAGGTGCTCGCCGCGTACGAACGCCTCGGCGGCGGACCGGTCGCGGTCCGCTCCAGCGCCACCGCCGAGGACCTGCCGCACGCCAGCTTCGCCGGCCAGCAGGACACGTACCTCGGCGTCACGGGCGGCGAGGCACTGCTGGCGGCCATCGAGGCATGCTGGGCCTCGCTGCACTCCGCACGCGCGACCGCCTACCGCGAGGCCAACGGCGTCCCGCACGATTCGGTCCTGATGGCCGTCCTCGTCCAGCGCATGGTCGACGCCGAAGTCGCCGGCGTGCTGTTCACCGCCGACCCGCTGACCGGCTCGCGCGGCGCGAGCGTGGTCGACGCCGCGCCGGGACTGGGGACGGCGGTCGTCGACGGGGCGGCGGCAACGGACCACTACGTGCTGGACGGCACGGAGGAGGGGGAGCGCGGTTGCCTCACGCCGGCCCGCCGAGGGGAACTGCGCGCGGCCGGTGCGCGGATCAAGGAACTGCTCGGCGGGGAGCAGGACATCGAGTGGGCCTACGACCACGACGGCACGCTGTGGCTGTTGCAGGCGCGCCCCATCACCACTCTCTTTCCCGCGCCGCCGTCGAGTGACAAGCCGGGGCCACGGCTGTACGTCGAGTTCGGCCATGTCCAGGGAATGCTGCGGCCCGCCACGCCCATGGGCATGTCGACACTGAGGTCGATGCTGGCTGGCATGCTCGCGGCGTTCGGCCTCACGGTCGAGATCGTCGACATCGGCGGGCGGCTGTACGGCGACCTGACCGACGCGCTGCGCGATCCCTCGACGCGGCAGCGGCTCGTCAAGCTGATGGCGGTCGACTTCGGGCCGCGTGCGCAGAGGGCGGTGGAACACCTTCTGGACGATCCGCGGTTCGCGCCGGGGAAGACGCGCCGTAGGCGGGGTGCCGCCGCCATGAGGACCGGCCCCAAGGCCGCCGCCGGGATCCTCGGCGCGCTGGCCCGTCCGGCGCGGGCGCGCGCCCGCGTCTTCGGCGAGATCGAACGCCTCCGTCGGCAGCAGGTCACCGATCCGGCCACGGCAGCCGAGCTGCTGGAGCTGGTCGAGCGGGACGCGGAGTCGAGCACGCTCGCCGACGCGATCATCTGGCCCGTCGTCAGCGGACTCGCCGTATCCGCCGCGCTGCCGCCGCTGCTCAAGGACATCGCGGGCGAGGACGAGATCCACACGGTGCTCGGCGGGATGCCGCACAACGTCACGATCGAGATGGACCTCGCGCTGTGGGAGGTGGCCCGGCGGGCGGAGCCGCACCGCGAGATGCTGCTCCAGACCCCGCGATCGGATCTCTGCGCGGCCCAACTGGCGGGCACCCTCCCGGACTTCGGCCTTGACGCGTTCCTCGAAAGGTACGGCGTCCGGTCGGCAGCCGAGGTCGACGTCGGCGTACCGCGCTGGGCCGAGGACCCGACGCCGGTGTTCACCATGCTCGCCAACTACCTGCGCGTCACCGACCCCGAGCAAGCCCCGGACCGTCGTTTCGAGCGCGCCGCTGAGCGGGCCGAGTCGATGCTCACCGATCTCGCCCGGCGGGCCCGCAGCAGGCACGCGCTGCGGGGACGCCTCGCCGGCTTCTTCCTCCGCAGGTCCAGGGAGTTGTCCGGGCTGCGCGAGGCGGGCAAGCTCGTCGGGCTCTACGCCTTGCGCGACCGCCGTCGCCGCCTGCTCCTGATCGGTGCCGAGCTCCACGCGAAGGGGCTGCTCGCAGGCCCTGACGACGTCATGTTCCTCGACCTCCCCGAGTTGCGCACGGCAGTGGAGAGCGGTGCCGACCTGCGGGACACCATCGCCGCCCGGCGTGCGGAGTACGAGCGCGAACGACGCCGTCGCACCGTTCCGGTCGCCCTGCTCTCGGACGGTACGGACGTGGAGACGCTCCTGCCGGCCCCACCGTCCGACGGGCGGACGCTCACCGGCATGGGCGCGGCAGCCGGTCGCGTCACCGGCCGGGCCCGCGTGGTCCGAGAGCCATCCGACGCGTTCATCGAACCCGGGGAGATCCTCGTCGCCCCGACGACCGACCCGGGCTGGACCCCGCTGTTCCTCACGGCCGGCGGGCTGGTCACGGAGACCGGCGCCGTGATGGCCCACGGGCCGACGGTCGCCCGCGAGTACGGCATCCCGGCCGTCATCTGCGTGCCCGCCGCCACCACGCGCATCCGCGACGGACAGCTGATCACCGTCGACGGGGCGACGGGCACGGTCACGCTGGAGGAGGTCCCGGGAGCGTCGGAACCGGTTCAGCGGTAGCGGGGTGATCTTCGTCCCGGTCCGACGACCGGCCGCCGTCGGTTGAGGCGGCTCGACCGGACGGCGGACGCGGACACGGTGTCGCGGTGCGCCGCGCTGAGGACAGGCGAGCCGCGGAAGGCCGTCCGTACGCTCATCCCGGGTCGCTGTTGAACTTCGCGGTGGACCAGAGGTAGCCGAGCACCGTCAGTCCCAGGCACCAAGCGACAGCGAGCCAGCCGTCGTTCCCGATCTCGCTGCCGAGGAGCAGGCCGCGCAGGGTCTCGATGGCGGGGGTGAACGGCTGGTAGGCGGCGATCGGCTGGAACCAGCCCGGCATCGTGTCGACCGGGATGAAGGCGCTGGAGAGCAGCGGCAGCAGGATCAGCGGCAGCGCGTTGTTGCTGGCGGCCTCCGCGTTCGGGCTGATCAGACCCATGCCGACGGCGATCCAGGTGAGCGCCAGAGCGAAGAGGACGAGCAGCCCGAACGCGGCCAGCCACTCCAGGGCGGTGGCGTGCGCGGACCGGAAGCCGATCGCCACGGCGACGCCGCCCACGAGAACCACGCTCATGACCGATCGGAGGACGCTGCCGACCACGTGCCCGATGAGCACCGAGCCACGGTGGATCGCCATGGTGCGGAAGCGGGCGACGATGCCCTCGGTCATGTCGATGGAGACGGAGACCGCGGTCCCGATCGTGGTGCTGCCGACGGTCATCAGGAGCAGCCCTGGAACGAGGTAGGCGATGTAGTCGGCGCGGTCCGCGCCGCCGCCGCCGATGCCCGCGGTCATCACGTCTCCGAAGATGTGGACGAAGAGCAGCAGCAGCATGACGGGGGTGAGCAGCAGGTTCAGCGTCATGGACGGGTAGCGCCGCGCGTGCAGCAGATCGCGGCGCAGCATGGTGGACGAGTCGCGCACGGCGAGTGGGAGGGAACTCATCGGGGGCTCTCCTCGGGCTGGTCGGGAAGGCGGGCGTCGCCAGCGGTCAGGGCGAGGAACACGTCGTCGAGGTCGGGGGTGTGCAGAGTCAGCTCGTCCGCCTCGATGCCGGCCGAGTCCAGCCAGTCGAGAAGGGAACGCAGTTCGCGTTGGCTGCCGTCGCTGGGGAGTTGGAGGGTGAGGGCGTCGTCGTCGGGGGTCGTCTCGCGCAGGGCGGTCGCGGCGGACCGGTAGGCGGCCGGGTCGGTGAAGCGGAGGCGGACGTGGCCGCCGGGGACGAGCCGTTTGAGCTCCTCGGCGCTGCCCTCGGCGGCGATCCTGCCGTTGTTCAACACCGCGATGCGGTCCGCGAGTTGGTCCGCCTCTTCGAGGTACTGGGTGGTGAGCAGGACGGTGACGCCCCCGGCGACCAGCTCGCGGACGATCCCCCACATGGTGTGCCGGGAGCGTGGGTCGAGGCCGGTGGTCGGCTCGTCGAGGAAGATGACGCGCGGGGCGCCGACCAGGGTCATGGCGATGTCCAGGCGGCGCTTCATGCCGCCGGAGTAGGTGGCGGCCGGCTTCCTCGCCGTCGCTACGAGGTCGAATCGCTCCAGCAGTTCGGCGGTGACCCGTCGCCCCTCGCGCGGGGTGAGGTGGTGCAGGTCGGCCATGAGGAGCATGTTCTCCTCGCCGGTGAGCAGCCCGTCGACGGCGGAGAACTGTCCGGTGACGCCGATGGTGGCGCGCACCGCGCCCGGGGCGGTGGCGAGGTCGTGGCCGGCCACCCGGGCCTGCCCGCCATCGGGGGAGATGAGGGTGGAGAGGATCTTCACGACGGTGGTCTTGCCGGCGCCGTTCGGGCCGAGCAAGGCGAACACGGAACCGGCCGGGAGCCGCAGATCGATCCCGTCGAGGACGAGCTTGTCGCCGTACGACTTGCGCAGGCCGTCGGCCAGGACGGCGAGAGGCGGGTCGGCGGCGACGGAGGTTTGGCTGGATGTGGGCATGACAGATGAGGGCATGGGCCCTTCCGATCGAAGGTTGAAGGCCGAAGTGACGTGGGAGGCGGCGGAGTTGGCGTGAACCGGTGCTCAGACCCGGGCGCGGCGGACGTCGATGTTGCCCCAGTTGGTCCGTGCGCGGACCTCGACCGTCTCCTCCGTCCGATCCGGGGCCTCGGCCGTGGCGAGCGTGTTGCGGACCTGGCCGCGCTTGGAGCTGACGTCGAGCCAGGCGGCGGTGCCCTCGCGGATGCCGATCTCGATGGAGCCGTTGGAGGTCTCCAACCGGACGGCGCCGCGCGCGACATCGGCGACCCGAAGGTGACCGTTGGTGGTGGTGCCGGCGACCGACGCGCCGGCGTGCGCGACATCGATGCCACCGTTGGCACCCCTCACCCGCAGTTCGCCGGTCACGGTGCCGACGGTCGTGGTGCCGTGCGAGTTCTTCAGGACGGCGGGGCCGTCCACCAGGCCGATACGCAGGTTCCCCGTGTTGGTGCTGATCTCGGCCATGCCCTCGACCCGGTCCACGGTGATCGAGCCGTGCGATGCGGTGAGGCGCACCGGCCCGGCGGCGTCGAGACGGACATCACCGGACGAGGTCTTCAGCCGGACCTCGCCGAGCCGCCCCTCGCCGAGCACCTGGGCCCAGGCCCCGGTCATCTCGACCTGCGAGCCCGTGGGCAGTTCCACCGTGACGTCCACCGTGCCGGTGCGCCCGATGAAGTTCGCCTTGGGCGTCCTGATGGTCAGCACCCCGCCGGCGTAGGTGACCTCGGTCTGGTCGGCCGCCCGGACGTCCTGGTCCCTTCTGGGGTCGCGGGGCCGCACCTCGACGCGGGTGTCGACGCGGTCGTCCGCGGTGAACTGGATCGAACCGGCCTCCACATGCGCCACGGTCGCGATCGGTTCGGGGGTGTCGAAAGAAGGCATGGCTGTCCCGTCCTCATGGCTCTTCGGGACGTCCCCGCTGGTGGGACGTGGGGTGGGTGAAACGGTGGGGTGGGTCTGCGGGTCAGGTGGGCGGGGGCTAGCGCACCCAGCCCGTGAAGCTCTGCGTGACGGCCCGGGCCTTCTCCGTCGTGCGCGCCCCGGTGCCGCCGTCGACCGCCGCCGACACGGCCCGCACCAGCCAGGCGTTGACCGACAGGCCATCGCGCCCGGCGGCCTCCTCGGCCCGCGCCTTGAGGTGGGCCGGCAGACGGAGGTTGACGCGGGCGGTGGCGGCTTCGTCGCCGTCGGCCGGCGCCGCGTTCTTGAAGGGTTCGGCGGGCGCGGCCGGCTCCACGGGGGAGGCGGTGTCGACGGGCGGCGGCGTCACCACGAAGTCCGGGTCCAGCCCGCGCAGCCGGACATCGACCGAGCCGGGCGCGAGTTCGCGGGTGATCTCGTCCATCGCGGCCGAGAGCACATGGAGCATCGCCAGCCGGGTCGCCGACTCCAGGGGGGCGGTGAGCCGCGCGGCCAGCTCGCGGGCATCGTCCCCGCCGGCCTCGGCGGCCACCGCGAGTTCGCGACGGAGGGTGTCGACATACGGAGTGAGATCCATTGCACCATCATGGCGCTATCGTGGCACCACACGCAACCCCTTGCGGCACCTCCCGCGAGTCACTCGAGCAGTCACACGTCTCTGAACTGGGCTTTGGTGGAAATTCTGGTTGGCACCACTATGGCGCCACACCTGGCCTACCCGCGCGAGAACGCAGGAGAGCACGTATGCCCCGGGTACCGCTCGGCCGTCCGTTGTCGGCCCGGTGTGCCGCAGATCGTGGCGCCCGGGCGCCGCGCCACGGTGGGCCCCGACGGAATGATCGCCCGTGGCCCACCATCCCGTCTCGCCGCCGACACCATCGACGCGTTCGACCTCTGACCGCACGGCCGCTCCCGAACGGCGCGGCGACTTCCGGCGGCCTGGCGGGAAACACGGCCGGGACGGCCTCGCCTGCCGAGTGGCGACCCGACAACTCCGCCCGGGCGCCCTGACAGCACCGCCTCGATCATCGACGGCGTATTCGGCGACTGCCTTATGGCCGCCGGCCTCTCAAGGCGCCTCGGGCCCTGACATCAGCGGCCCCGTGTGTTCCGACGGATACGGGATGGCAGCCAGGCACCGAGGTACTCCTCCGTCACGGACAATGCGATAGTGAAGGCGCGGCCGGGGTGCCGTTCGCCCCGGATCCGTGGCGAACGGGTTGTCCGGTCCGGAGAGGGAAGCGGGTTCACGTGGCGCCGACAAGCAGACCGACAGCGCGGAATGCGCCTGTGCCGCATTCGAGAAAGGGCGCCACAGCTCTTCGCCCACCACCCCGAGCGAGCGAGGCACGCCCCTCGCGCCTCGACGGAAAGACGCCTCTGGGATCCGCACGCGGCAACACCGAGGAGAAGGCAACGCGCCTCTCCCCGGCGGCCACCTTCCGACAGCATCCGCAGCGGTCGTACCCGCCCACACCCCTCGCGTCGAGGCCGGCCGAGCAGCCGATCCCTGTTTACCCGGGGTTCACAATCCGCTGCCCGCACGGGCGGCCGTCCACAGTGGCCCGCCCACCGTTGTCGGGGCGTCGACGCCCGCCCCCGGCAACGCTCTCAACCATCCGTTCCGGCCCGCACCACGAAACAGCGGCAGCCGAACAGGCGCCTTCCGGCGGGGGCGGGAAACCGACCGCCGCTCATTCCTCACCGCCTCGGCCGACCCACTCCCCCGGAACGCACCACCCGCCGGAGGGCACTGAGGGCTGAGCGGCCACCCCAGGCCCGGCCAGCCACGCCCCGGCCAAGCCGAATACACGGCCACGTTCCGTAGCGGTTGGCCCGAACGGGGTGATCGCGCCATCTCCTCGCGGGGCACCGTTCGCCGGCGCTCACCCCCGGCCGTTCTGGGCGTGGCCGCAACCGTACTGGTGAACGAGGATCGACCGCATGACGGTAATGGCTTGCCATCGGGCGGGAGTCCGGAAGAGGCGGGTCATGAGATGCATGGTTTTTGGACATCTTACGCGGGGACGTTCCAGTAACCCCGCGCAATGAGTAGTATCGCTCGGAGGAAATCCAGAGAATTCGCTGTTCGGGAACTCCGCAATCACGGCGGGCGGCCAGGCCCCACGTATTCCGTGATTCGGAGCGGCGCCACTTTGGTTCTGAGTTTGCCGACTCGCTCTCCGGCACCCAAAATGGCTGCATACACTCATCACTCCGGCATTTTGTCGTGTTCCGGGACACCGGCGATCAGCGTCGTCGCTCAATGCACCGCGAAAAGGAGGAACATTCCCGGTAGGCGTGTGTGGAGAGAACCGTCCGACCCGTTCGCCGGACCGCGACTCCGATCGCGGCACCCGACCCCGGCCGCGGCTGCGGCCGGCCCGCACTCAGCATGACTCTGGAGACAAACGGTCATTTCTTGAAGACCGCGACCGACACGTGACGGTGTGGGCACCCAGGTGTCCATAAACGGTGGGGGATTCGCATGTCAGTGGCACCGAACGCGTTGACCGTGCAACTGCTTGGACCGCTCCGGGTTTGGAGGGGGGATGAGGAACTGGCCATCGGACCACCCAAGCAGAGAGCTCTCTTCGCACTGCTCGCCACCCAACCGGGGAACGTGGTGAGCAGGGAGCAGATCGTCGACGGGCTGTGGGGGCCGGAGGCACCCAACACGGCACTCAACGGAGTGCACACCTATGTCGCGGGCCTGCGGCGGGTGCTCGACCCCGGACGACGCGGCCGGGAGTCCGGCCGGCTGCTGCTGTCCACCGCCGGCGGGTACGAGTTGTGCCTTCCCCTGGAGTCGGTGGACGCGGCGCAGTTCGTCCGACGCTGCAACCAGGCCAGGCGGATGGCGGCCGACAGGCAGGTGGAGGCCGCCTTCGACAACCTGGGGAAGGCCCTCGGCCTGTGGCGGGGGGAGGCGCTCGCCGGTGTCCCCGGCCCGTTCGCGGCACTGGAGCGGGGCCGGCTGCGCGAGATGCGGTTCTCCGCCGTCGAGGACTGGATCGCCGGAATGATCACCGCGGGCCGCTATGAGGAAGCCATCGTGGTGACCACCGAGGCCATCTCCCAGGAGCCGCTCCGGGAGAAGCTGCGCTGCCTGTTGATGCTCGCACTCTCGCACTGCGGCCGGCAGGCGCACGCCCTACAGGCGTACAACGACGCCCGCGCCGTGCTCAGGGAGGAGCTGGGCATCGAGCCGGGCGCCGAACTGCGAAGCCTGCACCAGCGGATCCTGTCCGGAGCCGTCGGGCAGGGACAGCAGGAGCGTGCTCCCGTCCCCCGGGCGGCCGTGGCCGCGCCCCGGCCGGAGCCGGCGGCGGCCGGTTCCCCACCGACTGGAGCCGTCCCGTATCCGAGTCAACTTCCCTCGCGGTCCCGCGTGTTCGTGGGACGCGAGGAAGAGCTCAGCTCGGTGCGGCAGATGCTGACCGAGGAGGACCCCGAGCGCGGGCGCGCCACCCCCATCGTCGCCATCGACGGCCCTCCAGGCGTGGGCAAGAGCGCGCTGGCCCTGGAGTTGGCACACGAGTCCCTGGACCGGTTTCCCGACGGCCACCTGTACGCCGACCTCAGGGGGACCAGCGGCCACCCGCCGACCCCTTTCGAGGTGCTGGCCAGGCTGCTCCAGGGCCTGGGCGTCACGGCCGGCTCCGTGCCGGCCGATCTGGACGGGCGGGTGATGCTCTACCGGAGCCTGCTGCACGGCAAGCGGATGCTGGTCCTGTTGGACGACGCCCTCGACGTGAACCAGACCCGGATCCTGATCCCGCAGGGTCCTGCCTGTGTGATCGTCACCGGACGTCGGCCGCAGCGCGGGCTGGTCGCACGCTACGGCGCGCACCGCATCAGCCTCAAACCGCTGGACTCGGAGACCGCGTCAGGGCTGCTCATCCGCCTGTTGGACGGGGCGGCCACGCGGGGAAGCAGCGAGGCCATCCACCGGCTCGTCGAGCTGTGCGGGTACCTCCCCCTGGGCATCCGGATCACGGCGGCCTCGCTGCTGATGGACCCCTACGCCTCCCCGGAGCGGCTGGCCGCGCTGTACGAGGATCCGGTGACCCGGCTCGACCTGCTGACCGTCCAGGGGGACGAGGGGATGAGCGTGCGCGCGGCGCTCGGGGCGAGCTACCGCAGTCTGCCGGAGAAGGCGGCCCGGCTGTTCCGGCTGCTGGCCGCCATGGGCCTGGAGGGGTTCGACGTGCCGGAACCGGGCGGCGCTCAGGCCGTGGATTCCGAGGTGAGGGGCGCTCTGGAGCTGTTGGCGGATCTGGGGCTGTTGGAGCGGACCGGCTCCGGCGGCTACCAGTTCAGCAAGCTGATCAGAGCGTACGCCGAGGAGATGGCGGAGTTGGAGGAGGGCCTGTCACGTCCCGGGCGCCGGCTGGCGGTCCGTAGCACTCCGGGTCGTGCCGGGGGTGACCGGGCGGCCTTCTTCCCACGCGTCAAGTCCGTTCCCGAGGGTCACCCAAGCGGCTGAAATCCGCCCCCTACCGCGGTTCTAGGGGGTGCGGGGCCGGTGCGGCCATGTTTTGATACGGGACAGTCTCGTATCGAAACTCTGGAAAGGGTACCCATGTCCGAATCCGCGGTCTGGAGCAGCCCGAAGCGCTGGTGGGCGCTTGCTGTTCTGGTCATGTGTGTGTTGGTCAACGGCCTGGACGCGACCATCCTCTACGTCGCGATGCCCGAGCTCGTCGACGCGCTGGGGGCCTCCAACTCCGATCTCCAGTGGTTTCACAACGCGTACCTGCTGGTGTTCGCGAGTCTGATGCTGCCGTTCGGCGTCCTCGCCGACCGCATCGGCCGCAAGCGGCTCCTGCTGGTCGGTCTGGCGGTCTTCGGCCTCGCGTCGGCCTATGCGATGGTGGCCGGCAGTTCGGGCGAACTCATCGTCGGCCGGGCGCTGATGGGCCTGGGCGCGGCCATCGTCACTCCGGTGTCACTAGCCATGCTGCCGGTGCTGTTCGCCCCGCGCGAGCGGGCCCGAGCGTTGGCCATCTGGTCTGCCGGCGTCGCTCTCGGCCTGCCGATCGGACCGCTGGCCGGTGGCTGGCTGCTGGAGCACTTCTGGTGGGGTTCGGTGTTCCTGATCAACATCCCGATCCTGGCCGCGGCCATGGTCGCCGGCTTCCTGCTGTTCCCCGAGCACCGCGGGGTGCGCGAGCACAGCTTCGACTGGCAGGGAGCGGTTCTCTCGGTCGTCGGGCTCGGCGCGCTCACCTACGCCCTGACCCGCGCGCCGGAGGAGGGCTGGGTGAGCGTCGAGACCCTGGGCGGCGTCGCGGCCGGCGCCGCCCTGCTCCTCCTCTTCGTGTTGCGCGAACGGAGCACCGCACACCCGCTGTTGGACGTGCGGAACTTCGGCAACCGCCCCTTCGGCGCCTCCATCGTCGCCCTCCTGCTCGTCCACTTCGCGATGGCCGGCTTCCTGTTCATGCTCAGTCCCTACCTCCAGGCCGTGCTCGGCAACTCCTCGCTGGGGACCGGTGTGCGGATGCTCCCGGTGGTGCTCGCCGTCATTGTCGGCGCCGGCGCCGCGGAGCGGCTCGCCCCACGGGTCGGCCCACGCGGTCCGGTGACGGCCGGTCTCCTGTTCATGGCCAGCGGGCTGCTGATCTTCTCCACCACCGGTGTCAACTCCAGCGAGACCGCCGTGGCCGCCTGTCAGCTGCTGCTCGGCGTCGGCATCGGCCTCACCCTGGCCATCGCCATGCACACCGCCCTGTCCACCGTCCCCGACGACAAGTCGGGCGAGGCATCGGGCGCCACCAGTGCCTTCCGGCAGGTTGGCGGTGTCATCGGGGTGGCGGTGCTCGGCAGCGTCCTGGGCACGGCCTACCAGAACCGCATGGAGCCGGCGACCGAGGGTCTGCCCGAGGAGGCCGCCGACGCGGCCACGGACACGGTAGGCGCGGCGCTCCAGGTCGCGGACCTGATCGGCCCGGGGGGCGAGGCGCTGGCCGAGGCCGCCCGCCAGGCGTATGTGGACAGCATGGACGTGGCCCTGGTCGGCGGCGCCGTGGTGCTGTTCGTCCTGGCCGCGGTGGTCTTCGCCTGGATGCCCGCCCGCCTCACCGGTCACGGTCCCATCCCGGTGAAGGCCGTCTCCGCCGGCTCCTCCGCTCCCAGCGGGGAGCGCGTAGCATGAGAGGCTCGGAACGTAGTTGGTCTACCACGGTAGGCATACCGAGAGGTTGACGGACGCATGTACGAGACGCGTGAAGGCCAACCAACCACGCCCCGCTCCATGGGTCGGCCTCGCAACCGCCACGCGGACACCGCGATCCTCCAGGCCACGGTGACGCTGCTGGGCGAGTCCGGATTCCAGGGGCTGACCATGGACCAGGTTGCCCAGCGGGCCGGAGTGGGCCGCGCCACCGTCTACCGGCGGTGGCGGTCGAAGGAGGAGATGATCATCAGCGCGCTGGACACGCTGATGGCGGACTTCGACGTCAAGGTCACGGGCGACCTGCACGAGGACCTGTTCGCCCTCACCTGCTGGCTCAGGGACGGCCTGCTGAACGCGCCCGAGGGCCGGCTCCTGCCGCACCTCGCCGCACAGGCCGTCAGCAACCCGAACTTCCCGTCCAGTCATATGGACACCTGGGTGTGCCCCTGGCGCGACGCGGTCGAGGCCGTGCTGACCCGGGGCGTCCAGGAAGGGCTCGTCCGGCAGGACGTCAATCTGATCAGCATCGTGGACATGCTCGGTGGAGTGGTGATCCTCCGTCTCTTCCTCGGGCACGGCCGTCCGTTGGCCGACGACCAGATCCAGGACATGATCGACGCGGTACTCGGCGGCGCCCTCGTCCGGGGAGCCGAAAGCGCCTGACCATCCCGTCGCCCTCCGCCGCCACCGGCCCTCGCCCCTCCTCGCAGCCACGTCGCCGCGTCCGGGGCGGGGGCCGGTCGCCGTACCACGACGTGACGTGACGAACGGAGACTCCCCTTGACCGCGCCCGCCCGCCCACCCGCCGCCGTCCGCGCCGCGCCGGACCGGCGAGATCCGCGACTGGCCGGCCTCCTTCGCGGACCGGCTCACCTCCCCGCTGCCGGGGGTGACGGACTTCGTCCGGCTCGCCCTGCGCGGGCAGCGCCTGCGACCGCCGGCGAAGGCCCTCGCCCAGATTCCCGATCTGCCCGTGGCCCCGGGGCCGGTGCCCGAGGTCGGCCCCGCCGACCTCGCTCTCACCTGGGCCGGGCACGCCAGCTGCGTCCTCCGGATCGGGGGCCTGACCGTCCTCACCGATCCGGTCTGGTCCCAGCGGATCGTGGGCACCCCCGAGCGGATCACCCCGGTCGGCGTCCCGTGGGAGGACCTTCCCCACATCGACGCCGTCGTCATCAGCCACAACCACTACGACCACCTGGACAGCGACACCCTGCGCCGACTGCCCCGGGACACCCCGCTGCTCGTTCCGGCCGGCCTCGGCGCCTGGAGCCGCCGCCGCGGCTTCACGGACGTCACCGAACTCGACTGGTGGGAGGCCGTGGAACTGCCAGGACCCGCCGGCCGGGTCCGCTGCGACTTCGTGCCTTCCCACCACTGGAGCCGGCGCGGGCTGACCGACACCTGCCGCACCCTGTGGGGCGGGTGGATACTGACCGCGCCCGACGGCCGCCGCGTCCACTTCGCCGGCGACACCGGGTACGGCCACTGGTTCGGCGAGATCGGCACCCGCTACCCGGGTATCGACCTGACGATCCTTCCCATCGGCGCCTACGAGCCGCGCTGGATGCTCGCCCCCGTCCACACCTCCCCCGAGGAGGCCGTGCGGGCGTGCGAGGACCTGGGGGCCAGGATCATGGCCCCCATGCACTGGGCGACCTTCCTGTTGTCCGCCGAGGCTCCGCTGGAACCCCTGCACCGGGTCCGGGACGCCTGGGCCACCACCGGGCGGCCCAGGGAGGACCTTTGGGACCTGGCCATCGGCGCGTCCGCCGTGCTGCCCGCCGGCGCATAGAAGGCGACCAGGGCGAGTCCAGATGAGATGAAGACCTTCTACAGAAGGCTCATGCAGACTGACGAGGCGAAATACAGCGGTCCGGAAAAACGGATTCCCGCCCGGCTTCTGCACCGGCCAGAGGAAGGTCAACGTATGTCGTCCAGTCTTTACGGTATTTCCGCCGACTATGACGTCGTGATAATCGGAGGAGGACCGGCCGGAGCCACCACGGCCGGCCTCCTCGCGCAACGCGGTCACCGTGTGCTCGTACTCGACCGGGAGCGTTTTCCGCGTTACCACGTCGGCGAGTCTCTCATTCCGGCATTCATGCGTCCGATGGACGAACTCGGTCTCACCGAACGCATGGACCAGCGTGGGTTCGAGCGGAAGTACGGTGGGAGCCTCGTCTGGGGAAACAACCAGGTGCCGTGGAAGTTCGCCTTCCTGAAGGGCAAGTACCCCTACGCCTTCCACACCCGTCGCGCCGACCTGGACGCGCTGATCCTCGACCGCGCCCGCGAGCTCGGCGCCCACATCATCGAGGACGCCACGGTCAAGGAGCCCATCGAGGAGAACGGCCGCACCGTCGGTATCCGTTACGCCCTGCGCGGCCTGGACGGGATGCGCGAGGTGCGGGCCGGCCTGGTCATCGACGCCTCGGGCCAGGCCCGGGTGCTCAGCCGCCGCTACACCGACGTCAAGTGGCACGAGGAGCTCCGCAACGTCGCGGTCTGGACCTACTACGACAACTGCGAGCGCCTTGAGGGCGACGAGTACACCAACATCCTGATCGAGGGCCTGGACGACGGCTGGTTCTGGGCGATCCCGATCGACAAGGGCACCATCAGCGTCGGCTACGTGACCCGGTCGGCCGCGGCGGGCGGGTCGGACCAGTCGTTGGAGCAGCTCTTCCACAGCGAGCGCGAGCGCACCACGAAGCTCAAGCACATGCTGCGCGACGCCCGGCAGTCCGCCGGCTTCCGCACGGCCCGCGACTGGTCGTACCACTCGGACCGGTTCCACGGCGACGGCTGGGTGCTGGTCGGGGACTCCGCCGCCTTCGTCGACCCGCTGTTCTCCACCGGCGTGGCGCTGGCCTGCATGGCCGGCAGCACGCTCGCCAGCATCGTCGACCAGGTCATCAAGCACCCGGAGATCGAGGCGAAGGCGCTCGACCGCTACGCCCAGGCCTATTCCGGATTCTTCGACGAGATCCGTGAGTTCGTCGAGCGGTTCTACGACCGAACGAAGTACAAGGAGTTCTACCACAGCCTCGCCCAGGAAATGATCGACCCTGAGCACGAGCGCAAGCCGGCCGATGACTTCGTCACCCTCATCTCCGGCCTCAGCGGAAATCACCCCATGTTTCACATTGACCTGGACGACCTCATCGCGGATGTTTCGAAGCCGGAGGAAATCGACTCCTGAAACTCCCTGTGGCAGCGCCGCACTCCTGCGGCGCCTGCCACAGGGCTGTCCACATGAATTGCTGATGCGACGCAATGGATTGAAGAGGTCCGGGGGAAATGGACAGCCATCAGTTGCAGATTCTCTTTCTCGATATCGCCATCATCCTGGTCATGGCGCGAGGTCTCGGATACCTCGCGACGCGGGTCAACCAGCCGCCCGTCGTCGGCGAGATCCTCGCCGGCATCCTGCTCGGCCCCACCCTGTTCGACGGCGCGCTCAGTGAGGCCCTGTTCCCGGACGACGTCCGGCCCATGCTGATGGGGCTCGCCAACCTCGGCGTCGCGCTGTTCATGTTCGCCGTGGGGCTGGAGATCGAGAGCAGCACCATGCGGGGCAAGGGGCGGGTCACCGTCGCCACCGCCGTCGGCTCCACCGCGGTTCCCTTCGTGCTCGGCATCTGCCTGGCCTTCGCCCTGCTGCCCCGGCACGATTCGACCAACCGGGCCGCCTTCGTCGTCTTCATCGGCCTGGCCATCTCCGTGACGGCCTTCCCGGTGCTCGCCCGCATCCTGACCGACCGTGGGCTGAGCCGTACCGCGATCGGCGGTATCGCGCTGGCCGCCGCCGCGTTCGTGGACGTCGCGGCCTGGGCCGCCCTGGCCGGAGTCAACGCCTCGGTCGGTGCCGACGGGAACCACTGGCTGGTCCTGTTCACCCTGCCCTACCTGGCCGCGATGCTGCTGGTGGTGCGGCCCCTGCTGCGCCGCTTCCTGCTTCCTCGTGAAGGTTCCGAGGCCCAGGCCAATCCCCCGCTCAAGTTCGCCGTGGTCCTCGTCGGGGCGCTGCTCTCCGCCGCCGCCACCGAGGCCATCGGCATGCACTACATCTTCGGCGCCTTCCTCTTCGGCCTGGTCGTGCCCAAGGAGGGTGCGCAGGCCCTGCGCGCCGACATCTACGACCGCACCAGCCATCTGACCGCCGTGCTGCTCCCCGTGTACTTCGTGGTCGCCGGCTTCCAGGTGGACCTCGGCGGGATCGGCACGTCCGGGTTGCTCGACCTCTCGCTGATCATCGCGGTGGCCGTCCTCGGGAAGTTCGGTGGCACCTACCTGGGTGCCCGTTCGCAGAAGATGCCCCCCAGGTCCGCCGCCTCGCTGGCCGCGCTGATGAACACCCGCGGACTGACCGAGCTGGTGATCCTCGGGGTGGGCCTGCATCTCGGGTTGCTGAGCGGAGAGCTGTACTCGCTGATGGTCGTGATGGCCGTGGTCACCACGGTGATGACCGGCCCGCTGCTGACCTGGATCCAGCGCGAGCGGCTCCCCGCCGTGCCCGAGGACAGCGTGCCCAGGCACCGGACCGGTGCCACCTCCCGTTGATCGGGGCCGGCCCTGTACGCCGGGACAGGGCCACGAGGGGCGGGACACCGGGTCCGCGGCAGCCCTCGCCATGTGAGGAGCAGGACGGAAGGGAACATCGATGACGCACTTGGTCGAGCGGGACCAGGAGCTCGCCGCACTCACCGACATGGTTCTGCGTGGCGCCGGCGGCGAGGGCCAGGCGGCCCTTGTCGTCAGCGGGATCGGCTGCGGGAAGACCGCGCTCCTTGCCGAACTCGGGGAACTGGCACGCGAGTTCGACTTTCGGGTACTGACCGCCTTCGGCTCCCTGGCCGAGCGCCGCACCCCCGGCGCGGTCCTCGGCCAGCTGCTGCGCGACGTCCCTCACGACCCGGCTGACCTGGCCGCCCTGACGGCCGGGGGCGAGGACATGGCCGCGCGGTCGGGCGGAACCGTCACCCGGCTGGGGCCCTCGGCCCTCGACCCGGAGGAGTCTCGCGCCCTCCAGCGGATCTGCTCCGCGGTGACGGAGCAGGCCCGCCGGACCCCGCTGGTGCTGTGCGTGGACGACGTGCAGTTCATGGACGAACTCTCCCTGCACGGGGTCCTGCTGCTCCTGCGTCGGCTCCCGACCGTCCCGCTCACCCTCGTCCTGACCGAGTGCACCCTGTCGCGCCCCGCCGACCCACGCCTGCACGCCGAGCTCCGCCGCCTGCCCGGGCACCAGCCGCTCACCCTCGGCAGATTGACGGCCGACGGGGTCGCCGCCCTGCTCACCACACGCCTCGGTGGCGAACAGGCTCGGCTGCTGGCCCCCGAGTGCCACGCCCTGAGCGCCGGGAACCCGCTGCTGGTGCACGCGCTCGCGGAGGACAGCCGGCACACCGCCGACGGCCCCGCCCCCCGACTGGAGCCGGGCGAGGCGTTCCTGGACGCCGCCACCGGCTGTCTGCACCGCGGCTGGCCCGCGCTGCTGAGCATCGCCCAGGCCCTCGCCGTCCTGCACGAGGACAACCCCGCTCCCCCGACGGTGGCCCGCCTCGCCAAGGTCGAGGAGGGGGTGCTCGAACGCGGTCTGCGGGCCCTCGACAACGCCGGGCTGCTCGCCGAAGGGCGCCCCCGTCACGCCGCCGTCCGGATCGGTGCGCTGGCCGGCTGCACGGGCCAGGAACTCGCCGTACTGCACCGCCGCGCCGCCGAGTTGCTCTACGAGGAGGGGGCCCCGCCCACCGGGGTCGCCCGCCATCTGGTCGCCGCCGGTCCGTTGAACGCCCCCTGGGCCGTGTCACAGCTCCGGGAGGCGGCCGAACGGCACCTCGCCGCCGGACACCCGGCTCGGGCCAGGCCCTGCCTCGACACCGCGCTGCTGTACTGCCGCGACGAGGACGAGCGGCTCCGGCTCAAGGCCCTGCTGGCCAGCGCCGCCTGGGCTCTCGACCCCCGCATGGGCGCGCGCCACCTGGTCGAGTTGGCCGACGCCCTGCGCGACGGCCGGCTACCCGCACAGCACGCGGTGATGCTGGCCAAGTACCTGCTGTGGCACGGCCGGTACGACGAGGCCGCCGACGCCATCGAGCGGATCACCCGCGCGGACGGCGTCCTCGCCGACCCGCTGGCCGCCGCCGAGGCCCGTGCCACCCGGGAGCTGCTGTCCGTCACCTATCCCGGGCTGGTGCCCCACGGCGGCGTCGACGCCGGCCCGACCCGGCACACCGCCTTCGCCGGGGACCCGCGCAGCCGGGGCGCCGCCGCGCTCTCCGACGTCCTGCGGCACGGCCCGGCCCAGGAGCCGGTCGCCGCCGCCGAGGCCGCCATGCGCGTCATGCGGCTCGGCAAGAACACCCACGAGTGGCTGACCTGCGCCGTGTCCGCCCTGCTGTTCGCGGACCGCACCACGGCCGCTGCCCAGTGGTGCGACCACTGGCTCGCCGAGGCGCACAGCAGGCGGGTCCCGCTCTGGATCGCCGAGTTCTCCTCGCTGCGGGCCGGGATCGCCCTGCGGCAGGGCCGTCCGCTGGACGCCCGCCGCCTCGCGAAGGCCGCGCTCACCCAAGTGCCCGTGGAGAGCTGGGGCGTCTGCATCGGCGGACCGCTGGCCAACCTGATCCAGGCCGCCACCGACCTCGGAGACCGCGAGGCCGGCGCCGAGTATCTCGAAGTCCCGCTGCCCGACGGACTGTTCAGCAGCCGCTTCGGCCTGTACTACCTGCACGCCCGTGGCACCCATTTCCTCGCCGACGGCCAGCCCGAGGCCGCCCTGGACGACTTCACCGACTGCGGCGCCCTGATGCGGGAATGGGGTCTTGACCAGCCCGCGCTGATCCCCTGGCGGTCCGGCGCCGCCCGCGCCCACCTCGCCCTCGGCTCCACCGGCCGCGCCCACGCCCTTGCCCGGGAGCAACTGGCCCTGGCGGGCGAGGCGTTCACCCGCACGCGCGGCATCTCCCTGCGGGTGCTCGCCGCCACCAGCCGCCCCGTCCAGCGCGGTGCGCTGCTGCGCAGCGCGCTGGCGGTCCTTGAGGAGTCGGGCGACCGGCTGCAACTGGCCGGCACCCTCACCGAACTGGCGACCGCCGACCTCCGTTCCGGCCGGTTCTCCTCCTCCGACGCGCTCCTCGCGCGGGCGGCCAAGCTCGCCGAGGAGTGCGGTTCCCCCCGGCCGGGTGTGGTCGGCCGGGCCGCCGCCGGGTCCCGCTCCCCCGCCGCCCCCACCAGCGCTGTCTCCCGCCCCGGTCCCGGCGGTGTGGGGACGGCGGTCCGTGAGGAGGCCGTGCGCCTGCTCAGCCCCGCCGAACGGCGGGTGGTCGGGTTGGCCTCCGCCGGACTCAGCAACAGGGAGATCTCCGGGCGACTCAACGTCACCGTCAGCACGGTCGAACAGCACCTGACCCGCATCTTCCGCAAGCTCGGCGTCCGCGCCCGGGGCGACCTGCCCCGGGCGGCCGGCGAGTGAACCAGGTGGCCGTCGGCGAGCGGGACACGTCAGCGCGAACCGAGCCCAAGAAACCCACGAGGAGTCAGGAACACGATGAAGAGCAGTGATCAGTACGATGTGGCGATCCTCGGCAGTGGCATGGCCGGGGGCATGCTGGGCGCGGTCCTGGCGAGGAACGGCGTCAAGGTGCTGCTTCTCGACGCGGGCACCCACCCCCGGTTCGCCGTCGGCGAGTCGACCATCCCCTACACCTCCGGCATGACCCGGCTGATAGCCGACCGCTACCAGGTGCCGGAGATGCGCGCGCTCTCCAGCTTCAAGGGCATTCGCGAGAACGTCTCCCGCAACTGCGGGCAGAAGCAGAACTTCGGCTTCGTGTACCACCGCGAGGGCCAGCCGCAGAACCCGCACGAGATCAACCAGCTCGTCGTCCCCTCCGTGCTGCGCACCGAGACCCACCTCTTCCGGCAGGACATCGACGCCTATCTGTTCCACCTGGCCGTCAAGTACGGCGCGCACCCGCGGTTGAACACCCGGATCGCCGACATCGACATCGACCCGACCACCGGCGCCGTGCTGCGCACCGACGGGGGCAAGGAGTTCCGCGCCAGCTACGTGGTGGACGGCAGCGGCTTCCGTTCGCCGCTCGCCGAGAAGTTCTCGCTGCGCGAGACCCCCACCCGTGCCCGCACCCACTCCCGCTGCCTGTTCACCCATATGGTGGGCGTCGAAGCCTTCGACAAGGCACCGGCGGCGGCTCGGCACGACCAGCCGAACCCCTGGCACCACGGCACGCTCCACCACGTCTTCGACGGCGGCTGGCTGTGGGTGATCCCCTTCGACAACAACCCGGAATCCCTCAACCCGCTGTGCAGCGTGGGCCTCACCCTGGATCCGCGCCGCTTCCCCAAGGACGACCGGAGCCCGCAGCAGGAGTTCGACGACTTCCTGGCCCAGTACCCGGAGATCGCCCACCAGTTCCGCGAGGCCAGGACGGTCCGGCCGTGGGTGTCCACCGGTCGGCTCCAGTACTCGGCCAAGCAGGTCGTCGGCGAACGGTTCTGCCTCACCTCGCACGCCGCCGGGTTCATCGACGCGCTCTACTCGCGCGGCCTGACCAACACCATGGAACTCGTCAACGCGCTCGGCTGGCGCATCATCCAGGCCGCCAAGGACGGCGACTGGTCCATGAAGCGCTTCGGCTATCTGGAAGACCTCCAGCAGGGCCTGTTCGACTTCCACGACGACGTCGTGTTCAGCTCCTTCGTCGGGTTCCGCGACTACGAGCTGTGGAACGCGGTCAACCGCACCTGGATGCTCGGCACCATGCTCGGCAACGTGATGTTGGAGGACGCCTACTACCGGTTCGAACGCACCGGGAACGAGGGGGTCTTCCGGGAGCTGGAGGAGCACGGCGCCCCCGGCTCCCCGCTGCCGGTGAGTCCCGGGTTCAACCGGATGGGCCACTTCACCCGCGAGTTGTGCGAGGCCGTCGAGGCGGGCACGGAGAAGTCGGGGGACGCGGCCCGCAAGATCCTGGCGTACGTCAGGGACGCGGACTTCGTCCCACCGGCCTTCCGGCTCGGCGAGCGCGACACCCGCTGCTTCGCCATGTCCCCCACCAAGATGGCGAGGAACGCCAAGTGGTGCCGGACGGACGCGCCCCCTGAGCTGGGGCCTCGCATGATCAACGCGAGCAAGGGTCTGGTGCGGATGAGGCTCCGCGCCGGCCGGTAGGAGCTCCGCGTCCTCGCGGCCCCTACCCCCCCGATAGGGGGGTTCGGGGAAACCTCCGCCCCCACGGAGCAGGGGGTTTCCCCGCGGGCGGCCCGATTCCTAGGGTGGACGCAGGCGATGCGCGGATATCCGGTGCCCCTTCCCGGACTCTCCAGGTCCGCGCCCGACGATGCCGGCCCCCATCCAGGGCGGTACGACACGCGATGTCACAGCCCCACGGTACGGCCCGGACCCTGCCCCCTCCCGGACGATAAGGCAGCGAATGAACGCGCATTCCACACCCGATCCCGAGGAACTGATCGCCGTCGTCGGCATGGCGGGCCGCTTCCCGGGAGCCCCCGACACCGACAGCCTGTGGCAGCTCCTGATGGACGGCCGCGAAGCCATCCGTCCGGTCCCCGCCGACCGCTGGGACGCCACCGTCCCGCTCGACCCCCAACTGCGCATACCCGCCGTCGGCGGCTTTCTCGACGACATCGACCTCTTCGACGCCGGCTTCTTCGGGGTCTCGCCACGCGAGGCGGCCTCGATGGACCCGCAGCAGCGGCTGCTGCTGGAAGTCGGCTGGCGGGCGCTGGAGGACTCCGGACAGCGCGTCTCCGACCTGGCCGGCAGCCGCACCGGCGTCTATGTCGCCACCGTCTGGCACGACTACGAACTGCTGCGCAAGGCCCGAGGCGCCGGCCACACCTCCCACACCCTGGTCGGCACCGGCCGGGACATCCTGGCCAACCGCCTCTCGTACTTCATGAGGCTGCGCGGGCCGAGCATGGCCGTGGACACCGGCTGCTCCTCCGGTCTCGTCGGCCTCGACCTGGCCGCGCGCGCCCTGCGCGCGGGGGACATCGACGCCGCGCTGGTCGGCAGCGCCAACCTGATGATGGACCCGCACGTCACGGTCGGCCTGACCCACTTCGGCGGGCTCTCCCCCGACGGCCGCTGCGCCTCCTTCGCCAAGTCGGCGAACGGCTTCGTCCGCGGCGAGGGCGTCGCCGCCGTCCACCTCAAGACCCTGGCCAGGGCCCTGCGCGACGGCGACCGGATCCACGGGGTGCTCGTCAGCACCCTCACCAACAACGACGGGGGCGGCCACAGCCTGGTCAGCCCCAGCCAGGAGGGCCAGGAGGACCTGCTCCTGCGCAGCTACGGCCAGCGGACCATACCGGCCGCCGCCCTGTCGTACGTGGAGGCCCACGGCACCGGCACCAAGCGGGGCGACCCGACCGAGGCGGGCGCGCTCGGCACCGTCCTGGGCCGGGCCAGACCGGCGGGCGACCCGTTGCCGATCGGCTCGGTGAAGACGAACATCGGCCATCTGGAGGGGAGTTCGGGCCTCGCCGGGCTCATCAAGGTGCTGCTCGCGCTGCGCCACAGGACGGTGCCCTCGACCCTGCACGCCGAGGAGCTCAACCCCGACATCCCCTTCGACGAGCTCAACCTGAGCGTGGTGCGCGAACCACTCGCCCTGCCCGCCGATGGCCCCGTCTACCTCGGGGTGAACTCCTTCGGCTGGGGCGGCACCAACGCCCATGTGATCGTCGCCTCCCCTCCGGATGGCACCGCTGCCGACGCCGGCCGGGCCCGCCCGCGCGCCGCCGCCACCGGGCTCCCTCCCGTGGTGGCGCTCTCCGCGCACCGGGCCCCGGTCCTCGGACGGCGTGCCGCCCAGCTCCGGGACGCGCTCACCGCCGCCGGCCAGGCCGGCACCGTCGAGGAACTCGCGGCCACCCTGGGCCGCCGCCGTGACCACTTCTCCCGGCGGGCCGCGTTCGTCGCCCAGGACCTCGCGGAGGCCGACGCCGCGCTCACCGCCCTCGGCTCCCTCGACGCCCCCGACGACCTCACCGACGACGCGTCCGTCCCGGGGGATGCCGGCGCCGCCGCTCCGATCACCGGGGGCGCCGTGCCGCACGGCCGCACCGCGTTCGTCTTCCCCGGCCAGGGCTCGCAGTGGCGCGAGATGGGGGTGGCGCTCTACCGAGACAGCACCCTCTTCGCCTCCGTCGTCGACCGGTGCGCCAAGGCTCTCGCCCCGCACACCGACTGGGACCTGATCGACGTCTTCGCGCCCGACGCGGGCAACGGCGCGGCCGAGGGTGGCTGGGCCGGCCCGCGGATCGCCGACACCTGGACCGAACGCACCGACGTGCTCCAGCCCGCCCTGTGGGCCATGTCCCTCGGCCTGGCCGAGCTGTGGCGTGCCTCCGGCGTCACGCCCGACGTGGTCCTCGGCACCAGCCAGGGCGAGATCACCGCGGCCACCTTCGCCGGCGCCCTCTCCTACGGCGACGCCGCCCTGATCCTGGCCCGACGCGGCGCCCTGATCACCGAACGGGTCTCCGGCCGGGGCCTGATGCTCGCCGTCGATCTCGACCGGGACGCCGCGATCCGCGCCATGGACGGCTTCGAGGACTGCGTCTCCTTCGCCGCGCACAACGGCCCCCACTCCTGTGTGCTGTCCGGGGACTCCGAGTACATCCTGGCCCTCAAGGAGCTGCTGGAGGCCGAAGGCGTCTACTGCGCGCTGGTCAACATCGACTACGCCTCGCACAGCGCCGGGATGGGCGAACTGAGCGAGGAGCTGACGCGCTCGCTCGCCGCGATCCGCCCCGCCGACTGCGCCGTGCCCATCATGTCGAGCGTCGAGGCCACGGTCATCGACGGAAGCGCGCTCGGGCCCGGCTACTGGGTCCGCAACCTGTGCGAGCCCATCGAGCTGGTCTCCACCATGGGCCGCCTCTTCGACGAGGGCGTCACCCACGTGGTGGAGGTCAGCCCGCACCCCGTGCTCCAGCCCGCCCTCGAACAGCAGACGGCCGACCGCGACGAGCCCCTCGCGCTGCTCACCACCCTGCGCCGTGGCCGGGGCGGCACCCGCGACATGGCCGAGGCCCTCGCCCGCGCCTACACCGCGGGCCTGGAGCCGTTCGCCGCGCTGCCCCACGACAGCCACTTCCCCGTGCCCGGCTATCCGATGGAACGCCAGAGCTTCTGGCCCGCCGATGGGCACCGTTCCACCGGCGCCGCCCAGGGCTTCGAGGCCACCCTGGCCCCTGCCCCCGGCCGGCCCGGGGTCTGGCACGGCGCCCTCGAACTGTCCCCCGTCGCCCTGCCCTGGCTCGCCGACCACAAGCTCTACGACACCGCGCTGCTGCCCGGCACCGGCATGCTCGCCATCGCCCTGCACACCGCCCTGGCCCGTGCCGGGCGTCTCCCCGCCCGGTTGGAGGACGTCGCGTTCACCCGGGAGGTGGCCATCGGCGACGAGCCGGCCAGGCTCACCGCCGAGTGGCGGGACACCCCCGAAGGCGGCGCGTTCCAGCTGCTGTCCCTGCCCGCCGGGGCCAGCGAGTGGGACGTGGTCGCCACCGCCCGTGCCGAGAGCGCCGGCGAGGCCGACGACGCCCCACCGGCCTTCCCCGACTGGGCCGACGGGTCCGCGCACGAGCTGGACCCGGAGGACTTCTACCGGCGGTGGGCCGCCCGCGGCCAGGTCTACGGGCCCGCGTTCCAAGGAGTGCGCTCCCTCCGTCGGCTCCCCTGCGGCACCGAGGCGCTCGGGGAGGTCCACCTCGCCGAGGAGCTGCGGGCCGGCGCCAGGCCCCGGGTCCCGCACCCCGCGCTGTGGGACGCCGGTCTCCAGGTCGCGCTGGCGCTGGAGGACGGTGATGTGGCCCTGATGCCCACCGCCGTGCGGGAGATCCGGGTGCTGCCCACGGGCGGCGAACCCGCCACCGCGCTCTGGTCGCACGCCGTGCGCGCCCCGGACGGCACCCTCGGGATCCGGGTCTTCGACGCGGACCGGCGGGCCCTGCTGGTGCTGGAGGGCCTGGAACTCAGGCCGCTGCCCGGTGGGAACACCGACCCCGGCGCCGACCGGCTGCACCGGATCCGCTGGACCGACGTCACCCCTCGGCAGACGGACCAGGCCCCGGAGGACGCCGGCCGTCCCGCCGGGTCTCCCGGCCGGTGGATCGTCTGCGGCAGCACCGCAGGCGGCGCCGAGGCCCTGGTCGTGGCACTGACCGAGGCCGGTGCCGAGGCCGCCCACATCGAGGCCGACCCGGACCGCCCCCTGGGCGAGGCCACCGCCGACCTGGCCGGGGTGGTGTTCCTGGCGCCCGGCGCCCACGCCGGCCCGGACGCCCAGCAGCGCGGCCTCGGCCACCTCACCGAGGTGGTCCGTGCCTGCGCCGCGCTGCCCGCGCTGCCGCGCCTGGCCGTGGTCACCGACCTGGCGCAGAGCGCCACGGCCGACGACGCCCCCGACCCGGGCGCCGCCCTCTACTGGGGTTACGGACGGGTCCTCCAGCGCGAGCACCCCGAACTGCGCACCCGCCTGGTGGACGGGGACGCCGCCCACCCCGACTGGCCCGCCGAGTGCGCCACCGTCCTGCTCGCCGCCGACACCGACGACCAACTGGCGTTGCGCGACGGCCGCCGGCTGGCCGCCCGGCTGGTGAGGGGCGAGGGCGACGAGGAGGAGCAGCCCGTCCGGCCCTGGCGCACCGTCGGGCAGCCCTTCCGGCTCGGCGCCGCCCGCACCGGCGCCCCCGACACCGCCGAGTTCCTGCCGCTGACCCTGCCCGCGCCCCGGCCGGGCGAGGTGCTCGTGGAGACCACCACCGCCGTGGTGACTCCCGCCGATCTCCGGGACCTGGCGGCCCCGCACACCGACCAGGCCGGTGCCGTCCCGCCGCTCGGCCGGACCTGTGCCGGCCGGGTCATCGAGGTGGGCTCAGCGGGCAGCGCCCTGCGCCCCGGCGACCGAGTGGTCGCGGTGGTCCCCGGTGCCCTGGCCGGGCGGGTCATCGCCGACGAGACCCATGTCCTGCGGCTCCCCGACGCCCTGGACGAGGCCGAGGCAGCCGCCCTGGTGCTGCCCCTCGCCGCCGCCTGGCACGCGCTGACCCGCACCGGCCGGGTCGCCGACGGCGAGACCGTGCTGGTCCACACGCCGGCCCTGCCCGACGCGCTCGCCGCCGTCCAGGTCGCCCGGACCCTGGGCGCCCGCGTCCTGGTGGTCGGACGGGCCGCCGCCGAGGACGCCGCCGCGCTCCTCGCGGCCGGCGCCGAACAGGTCCACGACCCGGCGGATCCCGACTGGTCCGACGCGGTGGGGGCGGCCGTCGGCGGCCTCGGCGCCGACGTGGCCTTCGGCCCCCCTTCCGGCGGCGCCGCCGGAAGGGTCTGGGAACTGCTGGCTCCGGACGGCCGCTTCGTGGCGGACGCCACCCGGGCCACCGGCGCTGGCCCGGCCACCGGCCAGCACCCGGTGCCCGCCGGGGCGACGTTCGGCTCGGTGGATCTCGACGGGCTCCGCGCGCACCGGCCGGCGGCCTTCGCCGGCCTGCTGAGCGAGGTGTGGGAGCTGGTCGCCACCCGCCGGTTCACCGCCCCGCCGCTCTCCCGGCACGACTGCGGGACCGCCACCGGGACCACCATCCCGCTCGGCCACACGTCCGACCAGGTACGGCTGGTCCTCACGAACCTCGGCGAGGTCGGCCACGTCGCCCCCGAGCCGCTGCCCGGCGGCCGGTTCCGTGCCGACGGCGCCTACCTGATCACGGGGGGCCTGGGGGCCCTCGGCCTGTCCCTCGCCAGCTTCCTCGCCGAACGGGGCGCCGGGACCCTGGTCCTCGCCGGCCGTTCCGCCCCCACCGAGGAAACGGCCGCCCGGCTGGACGCGCTGCGCGCCGACGGCACCACCGTGGAGCTCCTGCGGTGCGACGTCGCCGACCCGGCCGGACTGCGTCGGGCCCTGGACACGCTGCGGGAGGGCGGGCTGCCCCCGCTGCGCGGCGTGGTGCACGCCGCCGGCGTGGTCGACGACGCGACCATCGGCCAGGTCACGCCCGGACAGCTCGCGAAGGTGCTCCGGCCGAAGGCCGAAGGGGCGCGGAGCCTGGAGGCCGCGACCGCGGCGGATCCCCTGGACTTCTTCGTGCTGTTCTCCTCGGCGGCGGCCCTGGTGGGCAACGCGGGACAGGCCGGCTACGCCGCAGCCAACGCCTACCTGGACGCGTTCGCCGAATCCCGCCGCCGGCGCGGCCTGCCCGCGCTCAGCGTGCAGTGGGGGCCCTTCGCCGACATCGGTCTGGCCGCCCGCGACGAGCAGGCCGGCGCCCGCCTCGGCGACCGCGGCATGGACAGCTTCGCGGCCGGCGAGGCCTGGGCCGCCCTGGTCCGGATGCTGGGCCGGGAACGCGCGGTCCTCGGCTATGTCCCCATCGACCTGCGGCGCTGGTTCGACGCCGCCCCCGACACCGTCGCCCTCAGCGCCTGGCGGGAGCTGCACGCCGGGCTCCAGGACGGTGGCGCCGGCGCCACCGGCAGCGCCTTCCTGACCGCGCTGCGCCAGTCCCCCGAGGAGGCCAGGCCCGCGCTGGCCGAGGACAAGGTCCGCGAACTGGCCTCCCGGGTGCTGCGCCTGGACCCCGAACGTCTGGACCGCGACGCCTTGTTCGAGTCCCTCGGTTTGGACTCGCTGATGAGCCTCGAACTCCGCAACCGGTTGGAGGCCGCCTTCGGCCTGCGCCTCTCCCCCACCCTGCTGTGGACCTACGGCACCCTCCGCACCCTGTCGAGGGCCCTGGCCGAGCAGACCGCCGCCGTCTCCGAGGCAACCCGGTGACCGCCGACCCCGAGCGCCCCTCCGTCCCCGCTCCGCCTCGACCGCAAGGAATCCCGATGCACGAGAAAAGCGCCTCCGGGGGAGGCAGGCAGACGCCCCTCACCCGGGCCATGGAGACCATTAGGACGCTCCGTCGGCAACTCGGTGAGCAGCGCGGCGACCAGCCCGTCGCGATCATCGGGGCCGGGCTCCGGCTGCCCGACGGCATCGAGGACCTCGACGGCTACTGGACGGCGCTCGCCGAGGGGCGCGACGTCATCCGTCCGATGCCCGAACACCGCAAGGGGCCCTTCGCCCGCGGCTGGGACGGAGTGCCGCAGCGCGGCGGCTTCCTCGACGAGGTCCTCGACTTCGACGCCGAGTTCTTCGGCATCAGCCCCCGCGAGGCGCGCCACCTCGATCCGCAGCACCGGCTGCTGCTCGAAGTGGCCTGGGAGGCCATGGAGCACGCCGGAGTGCGGGCCGACTCCCTCGCCGAGGCCCGCGCCGGGCTCTACCTCGGCGTCATGTGGCAGGACTACCGGGAATGGTGCGAGGACGAGCCGGACGCCTACTGGGCCACCGGCAACGGGCACAACTTCGCGGCCGGCCGGGTCGCCTACGCGCTGGGCCTGACCGGCCCGACCATGACCGTCGACACGGCCTGCTCCTCCTCGCTGGTCGCCGTGCACCTGGCGGTACAGGCGCTGCGCAGGGGCGAGTGCCACCTCGCCTTCGCCGCGGGCGCCAACCTGATCATGTCCCCGAACACCATGCGCCTGGTGCGGGAGACCCGTTCGCTCTCCCCTGACGGCCTGTGCAAGACCTTCGACTCCCGGGCGAACGGCTTCACCCGCGGCGAGGGCGTCGGCGTGACGCTGCTCAAACGCCTGGACCACGCGCTGCGCGACGGCGACCGGGTGCTCGGCGTGATCCGGGGCACCGCCGTCAACCAGGACGGTCGGTCCAGCGGCTTCACCGCCCCCAACGTGCTGGCGCAGGTGTCGCTCATCGAGTCGGCGCTCGCCGACGCGGGGCTTGAGCCGTCGGCCGTCGGCTACGCCGAGACGCACGGCACCGGTACCGCCCTGGGCGACCCCATCGAGATGGACGCCGTGGCCACCGCCCTCGGCCGGCGGAACGGCGGTGCGCCGCTGCCGGTCGGCGCGGTGAAGACCAACTTCGGTCACCTGGAGGGGACCGCGGGGATCGCCGGGCTGATCAAGGCGATGCTGTGCGTCACCCGCCGGCAGGTCCCGCCCGTCGTCCACTTCCGCCACCTCAATCCCCGGATCGACCTGTCCGGCACCGGCATGACCGTCCCGGACGAGCTCCAGGACTGGTCCCCCCGCTCCGGCGACTGCGCGTCGGTCAGTTCCTTCGGCATGAGCGGCACCAACGCGCACGCCATCGTCGGTCCGCTGCTGCCCGATGAGGTGCCGGGGCAGCGGGCGGACACCGCCGAGGGGGCCGGGGCTGATGAGGTCACCGGGTTCGAGATCACGGCGAAGAGCCCTGCGGCCCTGAGGACCCGCGCCGCGCGGTACGCCGAGGTGTTGGAGGGCCTCGACCCCGCCGACTATCCGGCCTTCGCCTACACCGTGACCGCCGGCCGCACCCGGCTGGACGTCCGGGCCGCCGTCACGGCCGCCGACCCACGGGCCGCCGCCGTGGCCCTGCGCGCCGTCGCCGCCGGGGAGTCCTCCGCCGACGTCCTGGTCACCGAGGACCAGGACCGCTCGGGGGACGCGCCGCACCCCGCGGCCGAGCTGCCGCGGCGCCTGCTCGACCTGCCCGGATACCCGTGGCAGCGACAGCGGTTCGCCCCGTTGGGGAAGGCCGACACCGCGATGGCCCCTGCCGCCGGCACTCCGGCGGCCGTGGACCGCGCCGAGCGGGCCGCTGTCCACGAGGTGGTGTGGCAGGACCTGGACCTGCCGGCCGCCGCCGGGCCGGGCCGGACGGTGGTCCTGGCCGGCGACGACGAGGCGCTGCTCGCCGCCCTGACCGCACGCGCCGCCGCGCTGGGGCTGACCGGGACCGTGCTCTCCCCGGCCGCGCCCGCCCTGCCCGAGGGGTGGACACACGCCGAGCTGCCCGGGGACGCGGACGGCTGGGCCGGGTTCGGCGCGGCGCACGCCCCGGCCGGACAGCGGCCCGTCCCGCTGCTGCTCGCCCTGCGGGCCACCGCTCTCCCCGAGGGCGGGAGCGAGGACGCCGGCCCGGACGGGCCTGGCTCCGCCCTCTGCACGGCCGTCACCACCGCCGTCGCCGCCCTCGGCCGGGACGCCCCGGGGCATCGGGTGTTCGCCCTCACCCGGGCCGCCTGCCGGACCGGCGCCGATGACCGCGTCGCCGCCACCGACCACGGGCTGCTGCACGGCCTCAGCCCCGTCCTCGGCCTGGAGCTGAACGCGGTCTGGGGCGGCGTGGCCGACCTGCCGGCCGAACCGGAGGCCGCCGACCTCGACGCCCTGTTGGGCCTTGTCGCAGCGGAGGGCGAGAGCGCCCACGGGGCCGCCGGCGCGGGAACCGTCGAGGACCGCCTCGCCATCCGTGGCGGAGCCGCCCTCGGCGCCCGCCTCGTCCCCGCGACAGCACCCGCCGTGCCGCTTGAGGTCGTGGCCGACGCGACCTATGTGGTCACCGGGGCGCTCGGCGGCGTCGGTCGCGAGCTGACCGCCGAGCTGGTCGCCCGCGGCGCCCGGAACCTGCTGCTCATCGGCCGCCGCGCGGAGGCCGAACTCGCCGACGAGGCACGGGAACTGCTGGCCGGGTTCGAGGCCGCCGGAGTGCGCGCCGTCTACCGGTCCGACGGCTGCGACACCGCCGAGGCCGTCGCGTCCGCGCTCTCCGGGCTGGCCGGGCTGCCACCGGTGCGCGGGGTGCTGCACGCCGCCGGCGCCCTGGTGCGGTCCCCGGCCGCCGAGACCGGCACGGCGGAGTTCGCGTCCTCGCTGCGCGGCAAGTTCACCGGGGCCTGGCTGCTGCACCGGGCCTCCCTGGAGTGGCCGCTGGACTTCTTCGTCACCGTCTCGTCGGTGTCGGCGCTCTGGGGCAGCGAGCACTGCGCCGCCTACGCGGCGGCCAACGGCGGCCTGGACGCCCTGATCGCGCACCGCGCCGGACAGGGCCTGCCCGCCGCCTCCCTGGCCTTCGGGCCCTGGAACCTCGGGGAGTCGGGCATGGCCGACTCCGCTTCCCGGGCGAACTTCGCCCGGGTGGGCGTCGGCGCCGTGGACGCGGCGACCGGCCGGGCCGCCCTGGCCGTGCCGGCCGGTGTCGCGGGGCACCTGGTCGTCTGCCCGCTCGACCTCGTCCGCTTCCGGTCGATCATGTCGCGGATCCGCCCGCGCGGGCTGCTCACCGCCCCGGCGGCCGAGGCCGGCGCCGCCCCCGGGTCAGACGGCCCGCCGGTGGCGGCGGCTGTGCTCGAACCCTCCGTCGCGGCCGAGTTGGCCTCCCTGCCGGAGCGGCGCCGGGCCGAGGTGGCCCGCGCCCACACGGCTCGGATCGTCGCCGCGCAGCTGGGCTTCGACTCCGACAGGGCGGTCAGGGACGACGCCGGCTTCTTCGACCTCGGCCTGGACTCCATCATGGCGGTGGACCTCGTGGACCGGCTGGCCCAGGCGTTCGAGGTCTCGCTGCGCGCGGCCGACGCCTTCGACCACCCGACCGTCACCCGGATCACCGAGTACATCCTGACGGAAGCCCCGGCGGCACCCGCCGCCGATGCCGTCTCCGCCGCCGCGCGGCCGTCCCCCCGGCCGGCCCCGACGACCGGCCCCGTCCGCACGGCCGGGGCCGCCGACGCGCGGGGGCACCGGGACGCGGAGGAGCGGCGGACCGAGCCGGAGCCGATCGCCATCGTAGGCATGGCCGGCCGGTTCCCACGGGCGGACTCCGTCGAGGAACTGTGGGACCTGCTGCGCGAGGGCCGCGACGCCGTCGGCGCCGTCCCGGAGGGCCGCTACGACCGGGCGGCCTTCCATGGCACCGCGCCGGGCCACATCACCACCGACCAGGGCGGTTTCCTGACGGACATCGCCCGGTTCGACGCCGCCTTCTTCGGCATCCCCGCCCGCGAGGCGGAGAACCTCGACCCGCAGCAGCGGCTGCTGCTGGAGTCCTCCTGGCACGCCCTGGAGGACGCTGGCATCCGCCCGCCGTCCCTGCACAGCTCCCGTACCGGGGTGTTCGTCGGCATCAGCTACGCCGACTACGCCCGGGTGCTGGCCGCACCGGGCGCCGAGGGGCTCGACGCGTACTACAGCACCGGCACCTCGCTCAACGCCGCCGCCGGCCGCCTCTCCTACACCCTCGGGCTCAACGGCCCCGCCATGGCCGTGGACACCGCCTGCTCCTCCTCGCTGGTCGCCCTGCACCTCGGCGTCCGTTCGCTGCGCGGCGGGGAGTCCGACGCGGTGCTCGCGGGCGGCGTGAACGTCATCCTCGACCCGATGGCCTCCGTCTCCGCGAGCCGGGCCCACATGTTGTCGCCCGACGGTCGGTGCCGCACGTTCTCCGCCGACGCCAACGGGTTTGTCCGGGCGGAGGGCTGCGGCGTCGTCGTCCTGAAGCGGCTCTCCGACGCCGAGCGGGACGGGAACCGGGTGCTCGCGGTGATCCGCGGCACCGCCGTCAACCAGGACGGGGCCTCCTCCGGGCTCACCGCCCCGAGCGGCACCGCCCAGCAGAGCCTCCTCGCCGACGCACTCGCCGACGCCTCGCTCAGCGGCTCGCGGATCTCCTACCTGGAGGCGCACGGCACCGGGACCTCCCTCGGCGACCCCATCGAACTGGGCGCCGCCTGGCGGGTCCTGGGGCCGAACCGCAAACCCGGGGAGCCCCTGCACGTCGGTTCGGTCAAGAGCAACATCGGTCACTGCGAGTCGGCCGCCGGCATGGCCGCCGTCATCAAAACGGTCCTCGCGCTGAACCACGACGTCATACCGGCCAACCTCCACTTCGCGGAACCCAACCCGCACGTGGACTGGGCGGAGATGAACGTCAGGGTGGTGGACACCCCAACTCCCTGGCGTTCCGGCGGGAAACCGCGGGTGGCCGGTGTCTCCGGTTTCGGACTGACCGGCACCAACGCCCATGTGATACTCGCCGAGGCACCGGCCGGGCCCTCCGCCGTCACAAGCGGCGTCCCGGCCGGAAACCCTCACCTCATCCCGCTGTCGGCGCCCGACGAGGCCGGCCTGGAGCGGCTCGCGGCGGCCTGGGCACGACGTCTGACCGAAGCCGAAGAGGCCGAACTGCCCGGCCTGGCCGCCGAAGCCGCCGTCGGCCGCGCCCACTTCCCGCACCGCCTGGCCCTGCTCGGCACGAGCCGGGAGAAGCTGGCCGCCCAGCTGACCGCCCGACGGCCGGAGCGCCCGCCCGGCCGGCCGAGGATCGCGTTCCTGTTCTCCGGACAGGGCAGCCAGCGGTTCGGCATGGGACGCGAACTGTACGAGAGCGAACCCGTGTTCCGGGAGATCTTCGACGAGTGCGACCGCCGGCTCACTCCGCTGCTCGACGCCTCGCTCGTGGAACTCACCCTGTACGGCGGCGATCCGGCGGCCGTGAACGAGACCCGGGTGACCCAGCCCGCCCTGTTCGCCCTCGAACTCGCCCTCGCCGGCCTGTGGGAGTCCTGGGGCGTGACCCCCGCCGTGGTCATGGGCCACAGCGTCGGCGAGGTGGCCGCCGCCGTCCACGCCGGGGTGATGGACCTGCCGTCCGGGCTCCGTCTGATCGCCGCGCGGGCGGCGCTGATGCAGAGCACCGAGCGCGGCGCCATGCTCGCCGTCAAGACCTCCGAGGAGGACACGCTGCGGCGGATCGCGGACACCCCGCTGGACATCGCGGCCGTCAACACGCCCGAGGCGACCGTCGTCGCCGGCCTGCCGTCGGAGATCGACCAGTTCGCCGAGGAACTCGCCGCCGACGGGGTGCGTGCGGTGCGCCTCACCGTCTCGCACGCCTTCCACTCCCGGCTCCTCGACCCGGTGCTGCCGAGGCTCCACGAAGCCGCCTCCGCCCTGGAGTTCGGCGATCCGCAGATCCCGCTGATCTCCAACCTGACCGGGGAGCCCGCGAGCCCCGGCACCTTCGACGCCGACTACTGGGTGCGGCACGCCCGCAACCCCGTCCGGTTCCACGACGGGGCCCGGCGGCTGGCCGCGCACGACGTGGACGTCTGCCTGGAGATCGGTCCCGACCGGAGCCTGGTGAACCTGGTCAGGGCCGGCGGGCTCGCCCCCGCGGGGGCGAGCGCGCGTCTGGTGCCCTCGTTGCTCCGCGACCGTGGCGACCGGGCCAGCATGGTCGCCGGGGTGAAGGCGCTCTACGAGTTCGGCGAGGACATCGACTGGACGGCCGTCCAGGCCCCGCGCCGTGTCCCGCGCGGCAACGCCCCGCGCTACCCGTTCGCCGACACCACGCACTGGCGGCGCGCGGAACACGGCACCGCGCCCCGGCAGGCCGGTGCCACGCCGGTGGGCGCCGCCACGTCAGGTCCGGCCGGTCCGCCGTGGGGCACCGAGCTGCGCTCGCCCGCCCTGACCGACCGGGTCTTCGTCACCGAGCGCAGCACCGTCTACCCGCCGCACCTCGATGACCACCGGCTGTTCGGCACCGTCCAGGTGGCGGGCGCCTCGCAGACCGCCACCGCGCTCTCCGCGCTCGGCCGCGACGGCGGTCATGTCGTCCTGGAGGACCTGCACTTCCCACGCGCCCTGGTGCTGCACGACGGGGAGCGCTACGAGCTCCAGATCATCGAGCGCGCGCCGGACCACGTCACCGGCAACCGGACGGTCAGTGTGCAGAGCCTGCTCGACCCCGAACACGGCCGCTGGCAGGAGCATCTGACGGCCCGTCTGCTCGACTCGGACCCGGCCGTGGCCAGAACCGCGCCCGACCCCGACACGTTCATCGCCGGCGCCGACCGGCACCTCAGCGGGGGCGCCTTCTACCGGCACCTGCGGGGCATCGGCTATCTGCTCGGCCCGTCCTTCAGCTGGGTCGGCGACGCCTGGGTCCGGGGCGACGAGGCCCTGATCCGATTCGACTGGCCCGAGGAGATGAACGAGCCAGCCGATGACTACCAGATCCACCCCGGGCTGCTCGACTCCTGCTTGCAGAGCTCCGTCAGCTTCGCCGTCCACGAGGAGGATCCCGAGCCGGACGGGCAGGAGGACGCCCTCGTCATCCCGTTCGCCGCCGCCCGGGTGTCCTTCCCCGGCCGGCCGGTGCCGGGCCGACCGCTCTGGGGCCATGTCAGAGCCGTCCTGCGGGACGGCCCCGAAGCCGGCTTCCACCAGGTGGAGACGGCGGACCTGCACATCTTCGACGGCACGGGCGCGACCGTCCTCGCCATGGACGGTTTCCGGTTCCGGCTCGCCTCCCGCTCGCTGCTCCAGGCGTCGCTCCGGCAGGGCGCCCGGCACACCTACCGCCTCGCCTGGACCGCACTGCCCGAGGAGGCCGCCGCCCCGGCGCCGTCCGTCCGGCACCTCGCGATCCTCGGCGCGGGCACCGAGGCGGGCCGCGCCCTGGCCAAGGCCGCCGAGGAGGCCGGGCACCGGGTGACCGCGCCCGGCCAGGCCGTGGTCGTCGGCCCGTCCGACGCGGACCCCGGCGCGGGACTCGCCGACGCCGACCTGATCGTGGACGCCCGCTTCCTCACCGGGCCGGAGACCGGCGCGGAGACCGACCACACCGGCGGAGGGCGAGCCGGGCCCCGGGAGGCGTCCGCAGCGGTGCTCGACCTGGTCGACACCCTCCGCGCCCTCCCGACCGGCGCGCCCTACGCCGTGCTGGCCGCCGGCACCGCGGCGCGGGCGCCCGTCCGCGAGAGCCTGTGGGGCCTGCTGGCCTCCCTGGAGGCCGAGGAGAGGGACCGTCGGCTCGTACGGATCACCCTCGCCGACGGCTGGGAAGCCGACACCCTGCTGGGCGCCCTCGCCGGCGGCCTCGACACCGGGTTCCCTGAGACCCGGCTGGAGGCCGGCCCGCGCGGCATCCGGGCGGCCCGCCTGGTGCCGGCGGCGGCGGCCGACTCCGGTCGGCCCGCCGGCGCCGCCCTGGTCACCGGCGGGCTGGGCGCGCTCGGGCTGAGCAGCGCGGCCATCCTGGCCCGGCACGGCTGCCCCTCGGTCACCCTGCTGGGCCGCTCGGAACCCGACGAGGAGGCCCGCCGCCGGATCGCCGAGATCACCGCCGCCGGCACCCGCGTCCACCTCGTGCGGGGCGACGTCACCGACCCGGCCGACTGCGCGCGCGCCATCGCCGAGGCGGGCGCCGGTGGGCACCCGTTGAGCCTCGTCCTGCACCTGGCGGGGGTGACGGACGACCGGGCCTTCGCCCGGGTCGACCGGGACAGCGTCGATCGGGTGTTCGCGGCCAAGGCGCGGGGCGCGGCGACCCTCGCCGAGGCGCTGCGCGGACAGGAGTTGGACGCGTTCGTGCTGTTCTCCTCGGCGTCCGCCGTCCTCGGCTCGGCCGGGCAGACCGCGTACGCCGCCGCCAACGGCTATCTCGGCGGTCTCGCCGAGGCCCTGCGCGCGGCGGGCGTGCCGGCCACCGCCATCGCCTGGGGCCCCTGGGTGCCGGAGGGGAAGGGCGGCCTGGCCGCCTCGGCGGCGGTCCGCCGGGCCACCGCCCGGATCGGCGTCGCCCCCCTCACCGACGAGGCGGCCGAGCCGGTGCTGACCGGCGCGCTGACCGGCGACGCCGCACGGATCACCGCCGTGGACATCGCGCCGGAGCGCTGGGCGGCGGAACTCGCCGGCCACCCGAGGGCCCGGCTGCTCGCCTCCCTCGCCGACGAGCGGCTCCCGCGGGTTCCCGCGACGGCGTCCGACCAGCCGCGCGGCTGGTATCGCGAGGGCCTGCTGGACCTGGCGCCGGACGCCCGCCTCGCCGCCCTGCGGGTGTTCGTCCGCGAGGCCGCCGGAGAGACCCTCGGGGAGTCCGCCTCGGTGGACGACGAGGTCACCTTCGGCGACATGGGCCTGGACTCGATCATGGCGATCGACCTGCGCACCCGGCTCTCCCACGCGCTGGGCATCGACCTGCTGGCCACGGTGGCCCTCGACCACCCCACGGTGCCGCGCATGGCGGACCACGTCGCCGGGGCGCTCGGGCTGCCGGGCCAGGACGCCGACACCCTGGTGGCCGCCCCGGCCGCCGGGTCCGGCCAGGAACCCTCGGGCGCCTCCGGACCCGCCGCGCTCCCCGACCTCTCGGCGCTGTCCTTCGAAGAGCTCGTCCAGGCCGTCCGCAGTGACGTGTCCGCCCAGAAAGGAGAGACCCAGGCATGAGTGACCCCTTGAGGCCCGATGAGATCCGCTCGCTGATGGAGGACCAGCTGAGGCTCACCCACCGGCTGCGGGCGAGGATCGCCGAACTGGAGAGCGACCACCACGCCCCGGTGGCTGTCGTCGGCATGGGGCTGCGACTCCCGCCGGCCATCAACTCGCCCGAGGCGTACTGGGAGTTCCTGTGCGGTACCGACTCCGCGCTGGCCCGGGTGCCGGATGACCGGCCCGGCCTGAGCGCGGTGTACGACCCGGTGCCCGGCCGGAGCGGACGCTCCTATGTCGACCGGGCCGCGTTCCTGGACCGCATAGCGGACTTCGACGCGGGATTCTTCGGGATCTCCCGGCGGGAGGCCCGGCTCCTCGACCCGCAGCAGCGGATGCTGCTGGAGACCGGCTGGGAGGCCCTGGAGCGGGCCGGCATCGCGGTCCGCCGCTCGGACCGCCTCGACGTCGGCATCTACCTCGGGATGATGACCTCCGAGTACAGCGAGCGGAACGAGGACCGCTCGGACATGTCCCGGATCGACCCGTACTACATCACCGGCGGCGGGCTGAGCTTCGGCGCCGGACGGATCAGCCACCTGCTGGGCTTCTCCGGCCCGGTCATGGGGGTGGAGACAGCCTGCTCCTCCTCCCTGACCACCCTGCATCTCGCCGTCCAGGGCCTGCGCCGCCGGGAGTGCCGCTACGCCCTGGCCGGCGGTGCCAACCTGCTGCTCTCCGCCAGCCTGATGGTCTCGCTGTGCCAGACCCGGGCCCTCTCCCCTGACGGGCGCTCCAAGTCCTTCCTGGCCGGCGCCGACGGCTACGGGCGCGGCGAGGGCATCGGCATGGTGGCGCTGATGCGGCTGGACGACGCCGAGGCCGAGGGCCGCCCGGTGCTCGCGGTGATCCGGGGGACGGCCGTCAACCACGACGGCGCCGCCACCGGTCTGACGGCCCCGAACGGCCCGGCGCAGCAGGAGGTGATCCGGGCGGCGCTGGCCGACGCCCGGGTGGACCCGGCCGAGGTCGGCTTCGTCGAGGCCCATGGCACCGGCACGATACTCGGCGACCCGATCGAGATCGGCGCCCTGGACGGGGTGCTCGGCGAGGCGGTCCGGCGGCGCGGCACGCCGCTGTCCATCGGCAGCGTCAAGTCCCGGATCGGGCACCTGGAGGGGGCCTCCGGCATCGCCTCCGTGATGAAGACCGTGCTGATGCTCCAGCACGGGGTGATTCCCGCCGCCGCCGACCCCGACGACGGCGAGCTGAACCCCCATATTCCGTGGCGGCGGCTGGGCTTCGACGTTCCCCGGGCCGCCCGGCCCTGGCCGGAGGGCCTGGCCCGCCGGGTGGCGGGCGTCAACTCCTTCGGCATGAGCGGCACCAATGTGCACGCCGTGCTGGAGGCGCACCAACCCGCCCCGGCGGATACGGACACGGATACGCCACCCGCCTCGCGCGAGCCCGAGCTGCTCACCCTGTCCGCCAAGGACCACGAGGCGCTGGACCGGCTCGCCGACCAGGTCGGGGCCCTGCTCCGCGGGGCCGAGGACGGGCGGCTCGCGGACCTGTGCCACACCCTGCGTGCCGGGCGGGCGGCCTTCCCGCACCGGTTGGCCGTCACCGGCACCACGGCCGGGGGGCTGGCCGACGCGCTCGCCGACTGGCGCGCCACGGCGGCCCCGGTCGTCCCGAGCGCGGCCGGGCAGGCGCGTTCGGCGGGCGCCGCCCCCCAACCGCCCCGCCCCGAGCTGCATGTCTCGGGCCAGGACAGCCGGCTGGCGGAAGTCCTCGACGCGCTGACCGCCGCCCACCCCGACCTGGCAGAGCCGGGGGCCGCGCCCCGGGACCCGGCCGGACGGCTCCGCGCGATGCTGGATCGGCTGGGCGTGCGGACCCGCCCGGGAGAGGACGGCGGCCGGGCGGCGGCCGACACCGCCGCCGTCCGGGTCGAGCTCCGCTGGGAGGGGGAGGGCGCCCGGCACACCCTGCCCCTCGCCGGGGACCGTCCCCAGGACGCCCCCGCGCTGCTGCACACCGCGCTGGCCACCCTGTTCGCTCAGGGAGCCGACCTGCGGCTGGCCGCCCTGCGCGCCCCGGGCGCCCGCTTCACCGGAGGGCTGCCCACCTATCCCTTCCGCCGCCGCAGGTACTGGATCGACGAGCCGACCGGCGACGCGCCCCGCACGGACGCCCCCGACGCCGCCGCGCCGGCCGACGCGGTACCGGACCTGGCCGCGCTCAACGCCTATCTGATGGACCAGCTCCGGGATGTCCTCCAGGCCGACGAGCTCGACCCCGGGCTCTCCTTCCTCGACGTGGGCGGCGACTCCTTCATCTCGACGCTGTTCATCACCCGGGTGGAGGAGCGCCACGAGGTCGGCCTCACCGCCGACCAGCTCTCCCTGGACATGCCGCTGCGCGACCTGATGGGCAAGCTCGCCGAGTCCATCCTGGCGGCGGCGTCCGGGGCCACCCCGGACGGACCGGCGGTGACCGGATGAGCCGCGACGCCCCCGGCAGCGCCCGCCCCGCGAGCGTCTTCGCCAGCGCGTCCCCGCGCGTCCCCGCCGGCGCGCGGGGCGGGGCGGGCGGCCAGGGCGGCGACGCCTTCATCCGGCCGCGCACGGTCCCCGCGCCCGAGCTGCGGCTGGTGGTCGTCCCGCACGCGGGGGGTTCGGGCAGCGTCTACCACCCGCTGCACCGCGTCCTCCCGACCGACTGGGACCTGCTCCTGCTCGACCTGCCGGGACGCGGCAAACGGCACGCCCAGGCGTCGGTCACCGATATGGCCTCGCTGGTCGAGCTGGTCACCGAGGATGTCTCGGCCCTCGACGACGGGACCCCGCTGGCCCTGTTCGGGCACAGCCTCGGCGCCGTCATCGCCTCCGAGACCGCGCGTTCGCTGCGGACCCGCGGCATCGCCCCCGTCTGGGTCGGGGTCTCCGGCCGTCAGGCCACGAGCATCCAGCCGGCCATCCGCCTCCTCGACCCCAGCCTGTCGGACACCGAGCTGGCCCGGCGGCTCGCCCGACTCGGCGGCCTGCCCGATCGGATCGACGAACTACCGGAGTTCCGCGACCGGTTCCTCCGGCTGATCAGGTCCGACCTGCACGCCCTCGACTCCTATCGGCCCGACCCCGACCGGGAGCCCCTGTCGGCCGACCTGACCGTCTTCGCCTCCACCGACGACGCGCTCGCCCCGGTGCCCGGGGTGTCGGCGTGGTCCCGGGAGACCAGCGGAGACTTCCGCCGCCGGCTGTTCCAGGGCGGCCACTTCCACTTCCTCGGGGAGACCTTCCCCGACTTCGCCGAGGCGCTGGCCGCCGAGATCACGCACACCCTGGCCCGGCTGACGCCCAGCGGAACCGAGGCCGCCACACCGCACCGACGGGAGACCCCGGCATGACCCGCGAGCAACCAGCCGACTTCCGGACCCTGATGGCCGGTTTCCCCACAGGAGTCACCATCGTCACCACGGCAGACGCCGACGGCGCCCCGTGGGGCATGACGCTCACCTCCCTGTGCAGCGTCTCGCTTGAGCCGCCGATCCTGCTCGTGTGCATGCGCCGCGGCAGCCCCACCCTCGAAGCCATCCAGGGCGGCAGCGGGTTCGCGGTCAACCTGCTGCACCGCAGGGCCCGCGCCACCGCCGAGCTCTTCGCCTCCGGGGCGCGGGACCGCTTCGACCGGGTGTCCTGGCGGATGGCCGGCACGGCCGCGGGCCCGCACCTCTTCGACTCGGCGCACACCATCGCCGACTGCCGCGTCACCAGCGATCACGTGGTCGGCGACCACGTGGTGGTCATGGGTCAGGTGACCTCCGTGGTCCGGCTCGGCGAGGAGCAACAGCCGCTCCTGTACGGCATGCGCCGGTTCGAGACCTGGCCGGACACCGAGGACCGGCTGTCGTACGACTTCATCTCCTGAGACGGCGGAGGCACAGTGATCACGCAGAGGCCGACGGCCCTCCGGCGCCCGCTCCCGGCAACGGCGCGGGAGCCCGACGTGCCGACCCTCACCCTGGACCAGGTCTTCTCCCGAACCGCCCGCGACCATCCCGGCCGGGTGGCGATCCAGGAGGGCTGGCATCAGCTCACCTACGACCGGACCGAGCTCCAGGCCGTGCGCCTGGCCTCGGCCCTGGTCCTGGGGGGTGTCCAGCTCGGCGACGCGCTGATCGTCCACTGCGCCAACCACCGTCAGGCTCTCGTCGCCCAGCTCGCCGTCTTCAAGGCCGGCGCGGTGTGCGTCCCCCCGCCCGACCGGCCCGGGGGGCTGGCCACCCTGGCCCGCGCGACCGGGGCCAGGGCCGTGCTGTGCAGCCGTGCCACCTACGACGGCACCTTCCGGGACATCCCCTCCCTCGCCCTGGACGACCCCGCCACCTGGCGGAAGATCGCCGCCGTGCCGGAGGAGCCCGCGCTGCCCCGGTCCTCGCCCGAGGGTGTGGCGCACCTGCTGCCCGACCGGGACGGGGGCGCGCGGCTCGTCGACCACCGTTCCTGGCTGCGGTCCGCCGCCGGCCGCGGCGACCGGGTCGGCACCCCCACCGGCACCGTGGCGACCAGCGCCGGGCCGCTGTCCCGGCTGGGCCTGGCCGCCATGGGCTGGGCCGTCAGCAGTGGCGCGACCCTGCACACCGCGTCCTGGAACCCGGACGACGAGCAGTGGCCGCTCACCGCGTCCGGCGACTGCGTCGCCGTCCTCACCCCGGAGAAGTACGCCGCCCTGCTGGAGCGCGGCCCGCGACCCACGCGGCGGGGCAACGGCCGTGGTGGGGCGGGCGGTTCCGGTCCCCGTGCCGTCGTCCTCGTCGGCGAGCCCTGCTCCCGTGAGCTGGCCGCCCGGCACTTCGCGGTCCGACCGCGGAGCCGGCTCTGGGCGGAGTTCGCCCCGACCGACGGAGCGTTGCCCTGGACCGCGCACGAGATCACCGCCAGGGACGCCCGAAGCTCCTACGAGCCGGGGGCGGGCAGCCCCGTGCCTCCCGTCCAGCTGCATATCGCGGGGCCCGGCGGAGAGACCCTGCCGCGCGGTGCCCGGGGCGAGATCGTCGCCATGAGCCCGCCCTGGTTCCCCGAGGACGTCCAGCACTCGGGCTGGCACGGGTGCTGGACCCCGGACCACACGCTCGACATCACCGCGCGCCCGCCACGCCCCCGCGCCGACACCCGCTCGCGCACCCACGCCCAGCCGTATCCGGCCCCACCAGCGGCACATCCAGGCCGCCTTGAGATGGAAGTGATATGACCGCCACCGGTAGCCAGCGTTCACAGGGGCCGGACGAGCCCACCGTGCCCCCCGCGCTCGACTTCGCCGAAGCGCTGAACGCCTTCATGTCACACCGCGAGGACTTGGGCATGCTCCAGCTGCTGACCCCCGAGGGCACCCTGGTGTCGCCTCCCGACCGCACCCCCGGATACGCCCCGGAGCTGCTGCGGACCCTCTACCAGGACATGGTGGTCTCCCGCGCCTTCGACACCGAGGCCACCGCCCTCCAGCGGCAGGGCGAGCTGGGCCTGTGGCCCTCGCTGACCGGCCAGGAGGCGGCCCAGGTCGGGTCGGCCCACGCGTTGCGCCCCGACGACTACGTCTTCCCCAGCTACCGGGAGCACGCGGTCGCCTGGTGCCGGGGCGTCGACCCCGTCGACATCGTCAAGCTGTTCCGGGGTGTCACCAACGGCGGTTGGGACCCCAAGAAGTCCAACTTCCACCTCTACACGCTGGTGGTCGGCTCCCATGTCCTGCACGCCACCGGCTACGCGATGAGCCTGGTCAAGAAGGGCAGCGACGCCGCGGCGATCGCCTACTTCGGGGACGGGGCCAGCAGCGAGGGCGATGTGGCCGAGGCGTTCACCTTCGCTTCGGTGCACGAAGCGCCGGTGGTGTTCTTCTGTCAGAACAACCAGTGGGCGATCTCCGAGCCCGTCGAACGCCAGCTGCGCGGCCCGCTGTACCGCCGCGCCGACGGCTTCGGCTTCCCCGGCGTGCGGGTCGACGGCAACGACGCCCTCGCCGTGCACGCCGTGACCAACGCCGCCCTGGAACACGTGCGCGCGGGCAACGGGCCGTTCCTCATCGAGGCGTTCACCTATCGGATGGGTGCCCACACCACATCCGACGATCCCACCCGCTACCGCCGGCAGACCGAGGTGGAGCACTGGCGGGCCCGGGACCCGATCGCGCGGCTGCGCACCCACCTGACCGAAGCCGACCACACCACACCGGAGTTCTTCGACGAGGTCGAGGAGAAGGCCCGCGAGGTGGCCTACCGCGTCCGCCGCGAGACCCGGACCATGCCCAACCCGCACCGGCTGACCGTGTTCGATCACGTGTACGCCGAGGGACACGCGACGGTCGACGAGGAACGGGAGCAGTCCGAGGAACACCACCGGAACACCATCGCCAACGGGGAGACTGAGTAGGAATGCCTGCGGAGAAAATGTCACTGGCCAGGGCACTCAACGAGGCCCTGCGCACAGCCCTTGAGGAAGATCCCGCGATCCTGGTGATGGGGGAGGACGTCGGCACGCTCGGTGGTGTCTTCCGGGTGACCGACGGTCTGAAGAAGGACTTCGGCGAGGACCGGGTCATCGACACCCCGCTCGCCGAGTCCGGCATCGTCGGCACCGCCATCGGGCTGGCCCTGGGCGGGTACCGCCCGGTGGTGGAGATCCAGTTCGACGGGTTCGTCTTCCCCGCGTACGACCAGATCGTCACCCAGCTGGCCAAGCTGCACGCCCGCTCGGACGGGAGGATCCGGATGCCCGTGGTCATCCGGATCCCGTACGGCGGCGGCATCGGCGCCGTCGAGCACCACAGCGACTCCCCCGAGGCGCTGTTCGCGCATGTCGCCGGGCTGAAGGTGGTGTCGCCCTCGAACCCGGAGGACGGCTACTGGATGCTCCGTCAGGCCATCCGCAGCGACGACCCGGTGATCTTCTTCGAACCGAAGCGGCGCTACTGGGACACCGCCGAGGTGGATCTGACCGCCCGCCCGGAGCCGCTGCACCAGGCGCGCGTGGTGCGCCCGGGCACCGACCTGACGCTCGTCGGCTACGGGCCGACGGTCAAGCTGTGCCTGGAGGCGGCCGAGGCCGCGGAGGGGCGGTCGCTTGAGGTCGTGGACCTGCGGACGGTCTCCCCGGTGGACTTCGACACCATCCAGCGCTCGGTGGAGCGGACCCACCGGCTGGTGGTGGTGCACGAGGCGCCGGTGTTCTTCGGGGCCGGCGCGGAGATCGCCGCCCGGATCACGACCCGCTGCTTCTACACGCTGGAGGCGCCGGTCCTGCGGGTCGGGGGCTACCACGCCCCCTACCCGGCGGCCCGCCTGGAGGAAGAGTTCCTGCCCGACGTCGATCGGGTGCTCGACGCGGTCGACCGCTCGCTGGCCTACTGAGGACATGAAGCCATGACCGACACCGCGACCCGCCCGCACGAGTTCCGGATGCCCGACGTGGGCGAGGGGCTCACCGAGGCGGAGCTGATCAAGTGGTACGTCCAGCCCGGCGACCGGGTCACCGACGGCCAGCCTGTCTGCGAGATCGAGACAGCGAAGTCCCTGGTGGAGCTGCCCGTCCCGTTCGACGGGGTGGTGCGCGAGCTGCACGCGGCCGAGGGCGAGACGGTCGAGGTGGGCGCGGTGATCGTCACGGTCACCGCTGGGGACGCCCCGGGGCCGGGGACCCCGGCCGACGCCGCGCCCGCCCCGGCCGGGGAGCGCGAACCCGTGCTCGTCGGGTACGGGGTCGCGCCCGACCGTTCGCGCCGCCGGGGCCGGCGGCGCGAGCCGCGCGCCAGGCCCGGCGCCGGGCCGGCCCGCGCGAAGCCGCCGGTCCGCAAGCTGGCCAAGGACCTCGGGGTGGATCTGACCGCCGTGCTGCCCTCCGGTCCCGACGGGACCATCACCCGCGAGGACGTCCACGCGGCGGCGACCCGGACGGCGCCGCCCACCCCCGCCCCCGCCCCGACGGACCCGACGACCGTGCCAGCGGCGAGGGAGCCGACGACTCCGGCCGCCGCCGTGCGCCCCGGCCCGCGGGAGACCCGCGTCCCGGTGAGGGGCGTGCGCCGGGCCACCGCCGTGGCGGTGACCTCCTCGGCGTTCACGGCGCCGCACGTCACCGAGTTCGTGACGGTCGACGTGACCCGCACCATGAGGCTGGTGCGGGAGCTCCGTGACGAGCCCGCCTTCGCCGGCCGCCGGGTCACCCCGCTGCTGCTGGCCGCGCGCGCGGTGCTGGCCGCCGTAGCCGCGCATCCCGAGGTCAACGCGGCCTGGGACGAGGACGCCCAGGAGATCGTGGTCAAGCACTATGTGAACCTCGGCATCGCGGCTGCCACGCCCCGCGGTCTGCTCGTCCCCCATGTCAAGGACGCGCACTCGCTGTCCCTGGTCGCCCTGGCCGAGGCGCTGGACGGTCTGGTCGACGCGGCCAGGGCGGGCCGCACCGCCCCGGCCGACCTGGCCGGCGGCACCCTCACCCTCACCAACATCGGGGTGTTCGGGATCGACGCCGGGACCCCCATCCTGAACCCCGGCGAGGCCGCGATCCTGGCGATCGGCGCGATCGGGCCCCGGCCCTGGGTGCACCGGGGGAAGGTGCGGTCCCGTCAAGTCGTCACCCTGGCGCTCTCCTTCGACCACCGGCTGATCGACGGTCAGCTCGGTTCGAAGTTCCTCGCCGACGTGGCCGCGTTCCTGGAGCGGCCCAGCCGCCTGCTCGCCTGGAGCTGAGCCCTCGCGGGGCGGTCTCCAGAAGAGGTACGGAGCCCTCGCGGGCCGCTGCCGCGGACCGTGGGGCGTGCCTCCACGACAGGGCCGGTCGCCAGTTCCCCCGGCTGGTGGCCGGCCCGCCCCTTCGCCTCCGACCGCGCCCGCCACGCGGTACCGATAATGCATTCCTCATAAGCGGCACCGTGATTCTCACATTCACGGGTTCGATCCTGGCTGGCCGCCAGACGGTCGTGCTAGCGTCAAAATCTAATCGACCCGCCCTTTCGCTCGTTGACGCCACCCATATCCGGAGGTAATCCAGCTGTGACAACGGATGTCAAAGGCACGTACTATCCCGGGGAACTGCACGACAGCGGGAATTACGGGAAGCTTTTCTCTGAATTATATGACGTGATCTTTCCGGCGCTCGGCCCGGACGAGATCGAATGGCTCTCCCGGCAGCTGAGGAGCCGTGAGTCCCCTTCCGTCATCGAGTTCGGGGTCGGCACGGGACGCGTGCTCGTCCCGTTCGCCGAGCGGCTCGCCGACGAGGGCGTCGAGGCGTCCCTGATCGGCGTCGACGCCTCGCGGGAGATGCTGGACCGCCTGGCCGAACGCGGGAGCCCGGCGATCACTCCACGGCTGGGGAACATGTGCCACTACCGTGACGGGAGCCAGTACGACCTGGCGCTGTGCGTGTGCGGGAGCCTCGCGATCCTCCCCGATCCGCAGGCCCAGCAGGACGCCCTGCGGACGTTCTCCGAACATCTCAGGCCCGGTGGCCTGCTGGTCACCGAGACCCATGGGCTGCCGTGGGTGCGAGGGCTTGGGGAGAACGGCGGCAGCGTCTTCCTGCGCTATCCCGGCGTTCGGCGCGGGATGGTCGTCTTCTCCGAGCTGGAGGGCGAGCGCTGGGACTGCAAACAGATCTGGATCGACGACGAGGACATTCGCGTGCTTCCCGAACGCGCGCTGCTGATCGCCGAGGACCGGCTTCTCGACATGGCCGAGGCCGTCGGGCTGCGCCGGGTCGGCAGCTTCGACGGACTGGGCGGCAAGCCCTACCGGGAGTCGAGCATGACCATGGCCACCGTCTTCGAGAAGTCGGCCTGAGCCGTCCGCGCCGGCCACCGGACGGTCCCCTGCCGTGACGAACGCCCCGCGCCGATCGGCGCGGGGCGTTCGTCACGGGTCCTCGGGGGTCAGGGGCCGGCCGGTCCCGGCGTCGTGGCGGCGGCCACCGGGTCGGAGGCGGGCACCAGGAAGCGGCCGATGCTGCCCAACTTCTCGCAGGTCTCCTCCAGTTCGCGTTCGGGAAGCGAACCGGACACCAGGCCGGCCCCGGCGCGCAGCCAACTCCTCCCCCGCTGCCGGTAGGCGCTGCGCAGCACCAGGGCCGCGTCCAACGCGCCGTCCTGGTCGACCGTCAGGACCGCGCCGCCGTACAGGCCCCGACGTTCGCTCTCGACGTCCCGGATGCTTTCGAGCGCGGCCCTTTTGGGCACGCCGGAGGCGGTGACGGCGGGGAACACGGCCCGGAAGGCGTCCCAGGGGCCACGGCCGGCGGCCAGCCGTCCGCCGACCCGGGAGGCCAGGTGCTGCACGCTGCCGCGCTCCCTGACCTCCATGAACTCCTCGACGTTGACGCTGCCCTGGGCGCACACCCCGCGCAGTTCGTCGCAGGCGATCTTCACGGAGATCGCGTGCTCGTGGATCTCCTTGGGGTCGGCGAGGAGTTCCGCGCGCAACCGCTCGTCGTCGGCGCGGTCCCCGGTGAGCGCCCGGGTCCCGGCGAGGGGCTGGCTGATCACCCTGCCGTCGGCCTCGATCCGGACGACGATCTCCGGGCTGAAGCCCACCGCCTCGACCCCGCCGAGGTCGAGCAGGAAGGACCGCGCGGGGCTGTTGGCGCGTCGGCCCGCCAGATAGGTGGCCACGAAATCGACCTCGTAGTCGATCGGGACCACCCGCGAGAAGATCACCTTCTCCAACCGGCCGGCGTCGATCATCTCCCTGGCGGTCGCCACGGCCCGGCGGTACTCGTCCGCCCCCGCGTGTCGTACGTCCACGGGTTTGGGCACGGACCAGGACTCCGCCGGCTCGGCGGTCAGCGCCTCCATCGCGGCCACCAGCGTGGCCTGGTCGGCCGCCCGCAGCCACGCCAGGCCCCCCTCGATCCGCACCTCGGTGCGCGGCACGACGAGGTGGAGCAGCCGCTCGTCCCCGATGTGCGCGATGTCCCCCGCACTGGCGTGGGACAGCTCGAACGCGGCCCAGCCGTATGCCCGCCACCCCTCGACCCGCACGGAGTCCAGCAGGTCCCGCACCTGCCGCAGGGGGTCGCCGTCCCAGGGCAGCGTCACCGCCTCCGGCTGCCGCAGCCGGGCCCCGTGCCGGTCCAGGGTCACCTCGGCGAGGGCGCCCCCGGCGTACGACCAGGTGCCGGCGTTCTCGTAGAGCACATGCTCCTCGTGGAGACCCGACGAGACCAGGCGGGCGGCGGCCGTCATGGGGTCGGAGGCCAGTCTCAGCCTCGTCTCGAAGTAGTGCCTGGGGGAGGTGTGCATCGCGAACGTCCTCTTCTCGACGGCCGAAGGTGAGAGCGGTGCGGGGGATTCGCCGAGGGCGTCGGTTCCTCGAACCGCTCGGAAACTCCCGGGAAGTCGTGGGCGGGAACGCGCGTCCCGGGCCCAGCGCCGCCCGACTGTTCACACTGGGAAATAGTCTGTCGGGCGGCCTCTACAGCAAGGCGAAAGGGAGCCATACCCCGGCTATACCGCGCAGGTGGACAAGGGGCGGCACAGGTCAGGGGGATCGATCCGGTGCCCGCCCCCTCGGTCCGCCGCAACGCGATCGCGCGTCACCCGGCCCACCGTGTGAAACGCATGGGCGCGCGTGCGACGGTAATCTGTCCGCGCTCGTTCCCCCACTGGTACGTTCGCATTCGCTGAAGGTCATTCGGGCGGGGCCCGACGGACGGGTGAGTTACCGGGCCCGAGCCTTCCTTTCTCGTGACTTCTTTCGGTTTTCTTTCGACACCGGCGATCCGCGCGACGGGGCTGTGCTTTCCCCGTTTCCGGCGATCCGGACCGTGGGCACACAGGGGGAGCAAGGGTGGAGTTCCGCATTCTCGGGCCGGTCGGAGCACGGCAGGAGGGGAGGCCGCTCGCGCTGGTGGCGGAGAAGCCCAGAACGGTGCTGGCCGCCCTGCTCCTGGCGGGCGACCGCGTCGTCTCCGACACGTATCTGCGGGACGTCGTCTGGGGGCCCACACCGCCCTCGACGGTCGACCAGCAGCTCTACACCTATGTCTCCCGGCTGCGCAAGCTCGTCTCGCCGGGCGCCACGATCCTCCGGCACCGTCCCGGCTACCAACTGGTGCTGGCCGACGCGACCGTCGACCAGGCCGAGTTCGAGCGGCTGACCGACCAGGGGTACGACGCGTTGCGGGCGGGCCGCCACGGCTCGGCCGCCGAGCGGTTGGCCAGGGCACTGGCCCTGTGGCGCGGCCCCGCCCTCGGCGGGGTGACCGACTATCTGAGCCGTGTCGAACTCCCCCAGTTGGAGGAGGCGCGCATGGCCGCCCTGGAGGGCCGGATCGAGGCCGACCTGGCGCTCGGTCGGCATGACGCGCTGGTCAGCGAACTCGTCGGCCTGGTGGAGGCGCACCCGCTGCGGGAGCGGCTGCGGGCGCAGCTGATGACCGCCCTGTACCGGACCGGCCGGCAGGCCGACGCCCTGGCCGCGTACCAGCGCGGGCGGGAGGTCCTCGCCGAGGAGTTGGGCATCGACCCCAGCTCCACGCTCAACGACGTCTTCCAGTCGATCCTGTCCGGGGACCCGGGGCTCGCCGCACCCGCCGCAGCTCCCCAGGAGGTCAGGGTCCAGCCACGTCGGCGGGTGCGGCCAGCCATGCTGCCGCCCGGCGTCGCCGACTTCACCGGCCGTGAGCGCCAACTGCGGGAACTGGCCGTGCTGTTGGGCCAGCACGGGGAGGACTCCGCGCCGCCGGTGGTGGTGACCGGCGCGGCGGGCGTGGGCAAGAGCGCCCTCGCCGTCCAGGCGGGGCGGCGCGGGAGCGACGCCTTCCCCGGCGGCCGGCTCTACGCCGACCTCGGCGGCGAGTCGGACCGTCCGCGGAACCCGCATGAGGTGCTCGACTGGTTTCTCCAGGCGCTGTGCGAACCGGGGACCCCGCTGCCGGCGACGGCGGAGGTGCGCACCCAGCTCTACCGCAGCCTGCTGGCCGAACGCCGCGTGCTGGTCGTGCTGGACAACGCGCGGGACGAACGGCAGGTGCGCCCGCTGCTCCCGGGGGCCGCCGGCAGCCGGGTGGTGGTGACGGCCCGTTCCCGTTTCACCGCTCTGGAGGGCGCCCACCGGCTGGAGTTGGACGGCTTCGAGCGGGCCGAGGCGCTCGCCCTGCTGCGTCGGGTGGCGGGCCCGCACCGGGTGGCGGCGGAGCCTGATGTCGCCGAGGCCCTGGTCGACCGGTGCGGGCGGCTGCCCATCGCCGTGCGGGTGGTGGCCGGGCGGCTGGCGGCCAAGCCGCACTGGACGCTGGCCGAGATGGCGCGCCGGCTGACGGATGTCCGCCGGCGCCCGTTGGACGAACTGCGTCTGGCGGACCGGGATGTGCGCCGCTCGCTGGAGTCGAGCTATCGGCGGCTGACGGCCGAGGGACGGTCCGCTCTGGGCCGGCTCGCGCTCCTGCACGCACCCGAGATCCCGGCCTGGCTGGCGGCCGTGGTCCTCCAGACCGACGAGTCGCAGACCGAGGACATCCTCGAATCCCTGGTCGACACCCGGCTGTTGGAGGTCGCCGGGAGGGACCCCACGGGCCGGCCGCGCTGTCGGCTGCGTCCCGTCGTCCACCTCTTCGCCCGCGAGCGCGCGGAGGCCGAGAGCGACGCCGCCGAGCGGTATGCCACGGTCGACCGTGCCCTGACGGCGTGGCTGTTGCGGGCGCGGGCCGCCGTCCGCGCCCTGGCCGACGAGCGCCATGACGTGGCGGCCGGCGCGCTGGGCTGGTTCGAGACCGAACGCAACGGGTTCGCCGCCGCCCTCCACCAGGCGGACGCCGAGGGGCACGGGTCCACGGCCCGTGCGTTGGCGGGCGCCTGGACGGACCTGCGGACGCTCAGGGGCGCCGCGGACCGGGCCAGCCGGCCGGCCGGGGCGGACCTGCTGTCAGCCACACGCCCTGACCGGGGGCGAAGCGACCCGAGGCCCGCGCGCTGAGGGCCGCGACCACCCGCCGCCGGCGGCCTTCCGGCGCTCCGTCGCGTCATCCGCGCGCCGGTGAGACGTCCGCCTTCCGCCGCCGAGAAGCCCTGCAGAGTCTGTGTAGGTACCCCGGCGGAGACTGGCGCCGTGTCCCAACCACGAAGGTAATCGACCTGGGGAGCGCAGCCATGCGTGTGTTGTTGATGAGCGGGCTGGGGCCCGCGGAACTGCACGAGACATACCTGGAAGGCTCGCTGTTCCAACCGAGCTTCGACGAACGGGCCACGGAGATGCTCCGCAGGGCCGGGTTGGCCGATCTGAGCCTCGACCGGTTCGCGTTCGAACAGTCCGGCAACCGGTACGCGCTGCTGCGCCCGGCACCTCAGTCGATGCCCCACCTGACCACCGTGACCCTCCAGTCGATACTGGAGGCCAGCGGGCACGACTACGACACGCTCGCGCTTGAGGACGTGTGGATGGGCAGCGCGGTGGTGCCGTCCGGGGACTTCGACCTGGTGCTGCTGTCCACCACGTTCATCTGGAACCCGCACATCCTCGCCCAGGCGATCCGCTGGATCACCGAGAACATGCCGGGCACCGGGATCATCACGGGCGGGCAGTACACCAACCTCAAGTACATCGCCGCGATGCGGCAGCAGCCGGCGATCGTCGCCGTCATCCGGGGTGACGGCGAGCGGGCGCTGCCGATGACCCTGGACGCCATGGCCGGCGGTGGCCATCTGGGCGACATACCGAACCTGGTGTGGCGGGAGGGCAACAAGATCAGGACGAACCCGATCGCGTACATCGACATCGACGAGTTCCCCTCGCCGAGCGTGCTGGGCACCTCCTCGATCGTGCCCTACGAGTCGATGCGCGGCTGTCCCTTCGACTGCAAGTTCTGCTCGTTCCCCGCCGCCTCCCCGAAGTGGCGCTACAAGTCGGCGGAGAAGATCCGCGACGACTGGTCGGCCTACGCGGCGGCCAACGGCGCGGACATGATCTCCGCGATGGACTCGACGTTCACCATCCCGCCCACGCGGCTGCGCCAGCTGCTGGAGATCCTGCCCCAAGCCGAGACGCCCGCCTGGGAGGGCTTCAGCCGGGCCAACACCATCAACTCGCGGAAGGTCGTGGACCAGCTCTCCGCGGCCCGGTGCCGGCGGCTGTACATCGGCTTCGAGTCGATGAACGATGTCACGCTCAAGCGGATGAGCAAGCGGGTCTCCGCCAAACAGAACCGCAGAGCGGCCGAGTTGCTCGCCGACAGCGATGTCGCGTACTCGATCTTCTTCATCGTCGGCTATCCGGGAGAGTCGGCGGAGATGGCCGCCGACACCCTCGACTACCTGGTGGACGAGTTCGTCGGGCACTTCTACGTCAACAAGTTCTCCGTGACCGACGAGAACATGCCGCTCTGGGACGACCGGGAGGAGCTGCGGATCGTCGCGTCCGACCCGACCGACGCCGAGGCGCCCTGGTCACACATCGGGATGGACAGCACGGAGGCCGCCAAGCTCCAGGGCGAGATGCTCGACCGGGTGCGGGCCCACAGCGAGACCGCGGTGATGCACGCGTGGCAGGACGAGTTCCAGCACTGGCTGCTGCCCCGGCGGGACCGCAGGACCAACATCGCCGTGGAGAAGAGCGTCGAGCGGCTCGGCATGGCGCCACTGGACTACGCGGACCTGGACGAGGGCGCGCACGCGATGCGCACGCAGATCGACCGGCTCCGCGGGCTGGGTATCGAACTGGCCGCCAGCGCACAGGAGTTGCGCCGCGAGGCGATCTGACCTCGCCGCTGCCGCCCCCTTCGTCCGCGCCTTCCGCCGTGGCCGGCCCGGCCCGCCCGCCGCGCCGAAAGGCGCATCCGGCACCCACCACGACTCCCGTGCCGGGCCATCCGTTCTCGAAAGGTGAGCTGTGAACACGACGGACAACAGATCGCGCGACACCGGGCGCCATGACGTCATCGTCCTCGGCGCGGGGATGGCCGGCGGGGCGCTGGCCTCGGTGCTCGCCCGCAACGGCGTGCGGGTGCTGGTGATCGACGCGGGCGTGCATCCGCGCTTCGCGGTGGGCGAGTCGACCATCCCCTACACCTCGTCCATGATCAAGCTCATCGCGACCCGCTACGGGGTGCCCGAGATCACCCCGCTGGCCAGCTTCCGTGGCATCCAGAGGAAGATCTCGCCGATGAGCGGGCGCAAGCAGCACTTCGGGTTCGTCTACCACCGGGAGGGCAAGCCGCAGGACCCGTCGCAGGCCAACCAGTTGTCGATCCCGGGCTGGCACAGCACCGAGAGCCATCTCTTCCGCCAGGACACGGACGCCTACCTGTACCACCTCGCGATCGGCTACGGCGCCCAGGGGCGGCTGGCCACCCGCGTCCAGGACATCGAAACCGGCCCCGACGGGGTCGTGGTGCGTTCGGACCAGGGGGAGGAGTTCCACGGCGCGTACCTGGTGGACGGCAGCGGCTTCCGCTCGCCGGTGGCGGAGAGGTTCGGCCTGCGCGAGGAGCCGACCCGGGCGCGCCACCACTCGCGTTCGCTGTTCACCCACATGGTGGGGGTCAAGCCGTTCGACGACTGCGAGGCGGGGGGTGGCCACCAACAGCCCAACCCCTGGCACCACGGCACCCTGCACCACGTCTTCGACGGCGGCTGGCTCTGGGTGATCCCCTTCGACAACCACGAGGGCGCGGTCAGCACGCTGTGCAGCGTGGGACTGACGGTGGACGAACGGGTCTTCCCCAAGCCCGACGACGTGCCCCCGCAGGAGGAGTTCGAGACGTTCCTGGCGCGGTTCCCGCAGATCGCCGAGCAGTTCACCCGGGCCAGGGCGGTGCGGCCCTGGGTCGGCACCGGGCGGTTGCAGTACTCCGCCACCCGCACGGTCGGCGAGCGCTACTGCCTGACCGCGCACGCGGCCGGGTTCATCGACGCGCTCTACTCACGCGGGCTGAACAACACCTTCGAGGTCGTCAACGCGCTGGCCTGGCGGCTGATCGAGGCGTCCAGGGACGGCGACTGGTCCACCGAGCGGTTCGCCCCCGTCGACCGGCTCCAGCAGGACCTGTTCGACGTCCACGACGACCTGGTCTACAGCTCGTTCGTCGGATTCCGCGACTACGGCCTGTGGAACGCGGTCTCCCGGGTGTGGAAGTCGATCAGCGTCATGCCGGCGCTGGCCCTGGACCGCGCCGCCCGGATCTTCCGGGAGACGGGCGACGACCAGGTGCTGCGGGACCTGGAGCAGTCCGACCCCGCCGGGCTGCCGGCGCCCGTCAACCGGGACCTGTGCGCGCTGCTCACCTTCACCCGGGAGCTCTGCCAGCGGGTCGAGGCCGGCGAGGTGACGCCGGGAGACGCGGCGCCGCGGATCCTCGAACGGGTCGGGAACACCCCGGCGATTCCGCCGGCGTTCGATCTGGCCAACCCGGACAACCGCTTCTTCGAGTCCACTCCCGACCTGATGCAACAGGCCTCGGAATGGGGTAGAAGCGAGTCGCCCGAACACATCAGGAGCGTCTTCGGCCACTGAGTCGAGCACATCGCGCACCCTTTGAGATGACGAACTCCTCGGGCGGTGTGCGTTTCTCACATACAGCTGTCCTTTTCACAGGAATTCCCTTCGGAACAAGAGTGATTCATCGACGGCCGGATAGCCGGTTGCTATCTTCAGGACACGCGTACGCCCCTCCCACTTTCTTGGAGCACGGCATGTCAGATGCGGGTATCTTCGGCCTGGACAATGGCGCCGCACACCGCGTTCCGACCCGCAAGAGCGAACTGCTTTCCCTCGTTGCCGACCTGCTGGACGAGAATCCAGAAGACGTCGATGAGCAGGAGAACCTGATCGAGTACGGAATTGATTCCATCTCGGTCATGCGCATGGTCAGTCTGTGGAACCGACAGGGACTTGACGTCACGGTCGGCGAGCTGTTCGAGGCGCCGACCATCGCCGAGTGGTGGGAGATCCTCAGCGGGCGGGTGGTGGCCGAACCCGAGCCCGCCGGCGAAGCGTCGGCGGACGCGGATCCGGGCACGCCGTTCGCGTTGGTGCCGGTCCAGCACGCCTACTGGGTGGGGCGCGGAGACGGGCAGGTGCTCGGCGGCGTCGGCTGCCATGTCTATCTGGAGATCGACGGGTCGGGCGTGGACGCCGACCGCCTGCACCGGGCGGTGCTCGCGGTGGCGGACCGGCATCCGATGCTCCGCGCCCGCTTCCTCGACGACGGCACGCAGCGGATCATGCCGGAACCGGGATGGAACGGGCTGACCCGCTACGACCTGCGCGGGAGCGACGAGGCGGCGGTCGAGCGGGAGTTGGTGGAGATCCGCGAGCGGCTGTCGCACCGCAGGCTCGCCGTGGAGCACGGCGAGGTCTTCGACATCCGGCTGTCGCTGCTGCCGGACGGGCGCACCCGGATGCATGTCGAGCTGGACCTGCTGGTGGCCGACGTCCTCAGCTTCAACATCTTCCTGGACGACCTCGCGGCCCTGTACACCGGCGGGGCCGCGGCCCTGCCTCCCCTGACCTATGTCTTCCCGCGCTACCGCGCCGACCTGGAGCGGTCCCGCAGGGCGGCGTTCGCCCGGGACCGCGACTACTGGCGCTCCCGGCTGGCCGAGTTGCCCCCGGCGCCCCGGCTGCCGCTCGCCCAGGACCCCGCGCGGATCGGCAAGCCGGTCTTCCGCCGCCTGGCGCACTGGCTGGACCCGGAGCGCCACGCGCGGCTGGTGACGCTCGCCCGCCGTCACCAGGTCACCCCGGCCATGGTGTTGGGCACGGCCTACGCCGAGATCCTGGGGCGCTGGAGCGGGCAGTCGCGGCTGCTGCTGAACCTGCCGCTCTTCGACCGGGTGGCCCTGCACGACGATGTCGGGGGAATGATCGCCGACTTCACCAATCTGGTGCTGCTGGACGTCGACCTGTCCGGGGACTCCTTCATCGAACGCGTCCGGGGGGTGCAGCGACGGTTCCAGACCGATATCTCGCACAGCGCCTACTCGGGCGTCGAGGTCCTGCGCGACATATCCCGGCACGGGGACCTGGATGGGGGAACGGCGCCCGTGGTGTTCGCCAGCAACCTCGGGGGCGGCGATCTGTTGAGCGATCGTTGCCGTTCCTCCTTCGGCGAGTTCGGATACTCGATCACCCAGACGCCGCAGGTGTGGCTGGATCACCAGCTCATGGATATGGACGGCGGCCTCTACCTCAACTGGGACTTTGTCGAGGGGTTGTTTCCCGAGGGTGTGGTCGAGGGAATGTTCGGCGCCTACCGCGAGGTGCTGGACTGGCTGGCCGAGGGCGACTGGAACCAACCCACCCCCATCGCACTGCCGGCCGAACAACGCGCGGTACGCGAACGCGTCAACGCCACCCAAGCCCCCGAAAGCGGACGACTCCTCCACGAAGGCTTCTTCCACCAAGCCACCACAGCACCCCACCGCACCGCCCTCCTCTGGGACGACAACGGCCACCTCACCTACCGCCAACTCGCCGACCACGCACTCCACATCGCCGGCGAACTCACCGCCCACGGCGTCAAACCCCACGACACCGTCGCCATCACCCTGCCCAAAGGCCCCGACCAAATCGCCGCCATCCTCGCCACCCTCGCCACCGGCGCCACCTACGTCCCCATCGGCATCGACCAACCACCCCCACGCCGCAACCGCATCCTCACCACCGCCAACATCCACCACGCCATCACCACCACCACCGACTGGCCCACCCACCTCCACACCATCAACCCCCACCACCTCACCGCACCACCACTCCCCCACCCCCACACCAACCACCCCGACGACTCCGCCTACATCATCTTCACCTCAGGCTCCACCGGCCAACCCAAAGGCGTCGAAGTCAGCCACCGCGCCGCCACCAACACCATCGACGACATCAACCAACGCTTCCACATCCAACCCACCGACCGCGTCCTCGCCCTCTCCGCAGCCGACTTCGACCTCTCCGTCTACGACACCTTCGGCCTCCTCACCGCAGGCGCCGCCCTCGTCCTCACCAACGAAAACGACCGACGCGAAGCCCAACGCTGGCTCCACCTCACCCAACACCACCACATCACCATCTGGAACAGCGTCCCCGCCCTCTTCGACATGTACCTCACCGTCGCCCAAGCCCGCCACCACACCGACCACCTCCGCCTCATCCTCCTCTCCGGCGACTGGATCAACCTCGACCTCCCCACCCGCTACCACCAACGCAACCCCCACGGACACTTCATCGCCCTCGGCGGCGCCACCGAAGCAGCCATCTGGTCCAACGCCCAACCCGTCACCCACACCCCACCCCACTGGACCTCCATCCCCTACGGCCAACCCCTCCGCAACCAGCACTACCGCGTCGTCGACACCCAAGGACGCGACTGCCCCGACTGGGTCCCCGGCGAACTCTGGATCGGCGGCACCGGACTCGCCAAAGGCTACCGAGGCGACCCCACCAAAACCGCCACCAAATTCACCCACCACAACAACCAACGCTGGTACCACACCGGCGACCTCGGACGCTACTGGCCCGACGGCACCCTCGAATTCCTCGGCCGCACCGACCACCAAATCAAAATCCGCGGCTTCCGCATCGAACTCGGCGAAATAGAAACCATCCTCGAAACCCACCCCCACATCAACCACGCCATCACCACCACCCATCAAGAGAAGATCGTCGCCACCATCACCACGGATTCCCCCGAGGAGACGGCGGACCAGGACGCGCTGCGCGCGTGGGTGGCCCAGCGGCTGCCGGAGCACATGGTGCCGGAGCGGTTCGCGGTCCGCGCCGAACTGCCGTTGACGGCGAACGGCAAGGTGGACCGCGCCAGGGTGATCGACGAGTTGAGAACCGAGGGCGAGGAGGCCACCACCACGGCCGGCGATCCTCCGCGCGGGCCGATCGAGGAGGTGCTGGCCGGGATCTGGGCCGAGCTGCTGTCCCTGCGGGCCGTGCACCGCGCGGACAACTTCTTCCACCGCGGGGGCGACAGCCTGATCGGGACCCGGATGATCGCCGCGCTGATCTCCGCCGGGGTCGCCGGCGGTGAACTGCGGCTGCTGTTCGCCAACCCGGTGCTGGCCGACTTCGCCGCGCTGCTGCGGCTCGACGACGCCCAGGCGGCCTTCGGGCCGGTCCAGGCCGACGAGGCCGCCCGCCATCTGCCGTTCCCCGCGAGCGAGGTCCAGCGGGCCTACTGGATCGGCCGCCGTCCCGAGTTCACCCTCGGCGGCGTCGGCTGCCACTTCTACACGGAGTTCGACGGCGTCGACGTCGACCCGGAGCGGCTGGAACGCGCCTGGAACATCCTGATCGACCGGCACGAGATCCTTCGCGCCGTCTTCGACGCGCAGGGGGCACAGCGCATCCAGCCGGCGGTGCCCCGCTTCACCATCCCGGTCGAGGAGGCGGACGCGGAGCACGCCGAGGAGGCGCTCGACCGGCTGCGGGAGACCATGTCCCACCGGGTCTTCGACCCCGCCGTCTGGCCGCTGTTCGACGTGCGCGCGGTGCGGCACCCGGGCGGCGTCCGGCTCGGTGTCGGACTGGACAATCTGATCCTCGACGCGTTGAGCGTGCTGATCCTGCTGACGGAGCTGGAGCAGCTCTACCGCGACCCCGAGGCACGACTGCGCCCGGTCGGTGTGTCGTTCCGGGACTACCAGCTCAACGCCGGGCCCAGCCAGCGGGAGCTGGACCGGGCCCGCGCCTACTGGCTGGAGCGCCTGGAGGACCTGCCGCCCCCGCCCCAACTGCCGCTGGCCATCGACCCGGCGCGCATCGAGCGACCCCGGTTCGCCCGCCGGGAGAGGTGGCTGGACAGCGACCGTTGGGCACGGATCACCGAGCGGGCCCGCGGTCATGAACTGACGCCTTCGGCCCTGCTGTTGGCCTGTTACGCGGAGGTGCTCGGCGCCTGGAGCGCCCGCCCCGACATGACGCTGGTGCTGACCACGTTCCAGCGTCGGGACGTGCACCAGGACATCAACAACATCCTGGGGGACTTCACCTCGCTGCTGCTGGTCTCCTACCGGCCAAAGACCGGCGCCGGGCTGCTGGCGAACGCCCGGGCGCTCCAGGAGCAGATGTGGCAGGACCTCGACCACCAGGCGCTGCCCGCGACCTGGGTGCTCCGCGAGATGGCGCGCCGCGCCGGCACCGCCGAGGTCAGTATGCCGACGGTCTTCACCAGCGCGCTCGGCATCATCGAGGACCTGCCTGGCCTGGGGTCGGAGAAGTTCGCCGAGATCGGTTGGGGCATCTCCCAGACGCCGCAGGTCTGGCTCGACCACCAGGTCCGTGAGTACCCGCACGGGGTCTACCTCAACTGGGACTTTGTCGAGGGGTTGTTTCCCGAGGGTGTGGTCGAGGGAATGTTCGGCGCCTACCGCGAGGTGTTGGACTGGCTGGCCGAGGGCGATTGGAACCAACCCACCCCCATCGCGCTGCCCGCCGAACAACGCGCGGTACGCGAACGCGTCAACGCCACCCAAGCCCCCGAAAGCGGACGACTCCTCCACGAAGGCTTCTTCCACCAAGCCACCACAGCACCCCACCGCACCGCCCTCCTCTGGGACGACAACGGCCACCTCACCTACCGCCAACTCGCCGACCACGCACTCCACATCGCCGGCGAACTCACCGCCCACGGCGTCAAACCCCACGACACCGTCGCCATCACCCTGCCCAAAGGCCCCGACCAAATCGCCGCCATCCTCGCCACCCTCGCCACCGGCGCCACCTACGTCCCCATCGGCATCGACCAACCACCCCCACGCCGCAACCGCATCCTCACCACCGCCAACATCCACCACGCCATCACCACCACCACCGACTGGCCCACCCACCTCCACACCATCAACCCCCACCACCTCACCGCACCACCACTCCCCCACCCCCACACCAACCACCCCGACGACTCCGCCTACATCATCTTCACCTCAGGCTCCACCGGCCAACCCAAAGGCGTCGAAGTCAGCCACCGCGCCGCCACCAACACCATCGACGACATCAACCAACGCTTCCACATCCAACCCACCGACCGCGTCCTCGCCCTCTCCGCAGCCGACTTCGACCTCTCCGTCTACGACACCTTCGGCCTCCTCACCGCAGGCGCCGCCCTCGTCCTCACCAACGAAAACGACCGACGCGAAGCCCAACGCTGGCTCCACCTCACCCAACACCACCACATCACCATCTGGAACAGCGTCCCCGCCCTCTTCGACATGTACCTCACCGTCGCCCAAGCCCGCCACCACACCGACCACCTCCGCCTCATCCTCCTCTCCGGCGACTGGATCAACCTCGACCTCCCCACCCGCTACCACCAACGCAACCCCCACGGACACTTCATCGCCCTCGGCGGCGCCACCGAAGCAGCCATCTGGTCCAACGCCCAACCCGTCACCCACACCCCACCCCACTGGACCTCCATCCCCTACGGCCAACCCCTCCGCAACCAGCACTACCGCGTCGTCGACACCCAAGGACGCGACTGCCCCGACTGGGTCCCCGGCGAACTCTGGATCGGCGGCACCGGACTCGCCAAAGGCTACCGAGGCGACCCCACCAAAACCGCCACCAAATTCACCCACCACAACAACCAACGCTGGTACCACACCGGCGACCTCGGACGCTACTGGCCCGACGGCACCCTCGAATTCCTCGGCCGCACCGACCACCAAATCAAAATCCGCGGCTTCCGCATCGAACTCGGCGAAATAGAAACCATCCTCGAAACCCACCCCCACATCAACCACGCCATCACCACCACCCACACCGCCAACAACCAACAGAAGATCATCGCCACCATCACCACGGAACCCGAGGGCGGCACCGTCCGGTCCTCGGGCATGGCGGCGTTGGCTCCGAAGGTGGAGGTCGCCCCCGGGCCGGCCGACGGCTCCGGGGCGCATGCGGCGAACCTGATCGAGTCCTGGACGGCGGGCCTGGTCAGGGCGGGGATCGGCGACGCCGCCGCGGCCTTCGACGAGGTGGCCGGCGCGCTGGGCACGGCCGAGGAGTCGCGGGGTGTGCTGCGGCTCTGGCTGGACTGGCTCGCCGACCGCGAGGTACTGGCGGGCGAGGAGGGCACGTACGCGGCGGGGCCGCGCTGGCGTGAGGTGCTCGACCAACGAACCTGGGAGACCCGTCGGGATCGGGCGGTGGGGACCCCGGCGGGCCTGCTCGCCGACCGCCTCGTGGCGGTGACCGACACCGTCGCCGGCATCCTGCGTGGCGAGCGTGACCCGTTGGTGCTGCTGGAGGATCCGGTGTTGGCGCCGGAGGCGGCGGTCGTCAACCAGTCGGACAGCGAGGGCGCGTTGCGCGGGGCAGCCGCCACCGTCGCCGCTCTCGCGGCCGAACTCGGCCGGCCGGTCCGGGTCGCCGAGCTGGGCTGTCGTTCCGGGGTCGCCGCCCGGCGGCTGCTCGCCCGCCTGGCGGCCGAGGACATCGAGCTGACCCTGTTGGACGACGCGCCCAGCCTGCTGGAGACGGCCGAGAAGAGGCTCGCCGACCTCCCGCACACCATCGCCTACCGGCTGGTGCGGGACGGGATCCTGCCGCCCGAGCTGCGGCACACCCACGATGTGGTGCTGGCGAACCACTCGCTGCACCGCCACGCCGATCCGGTCACCGGGGTGGGGCTGGCCCGGCAACTCCTCGTTCCCGGCGGTGTGTTGATCGGGCTGGAACACCGGGAGCTGGCGCCGATCGGGCTGCTGACCGCCGGTCTGCTGGAGCGCGGCCTCACCCCGTGGGGCGGGCGGCCGTCCCGTTCCGGCGGGCCGCTGCTGGACGGCGCCGGATGGGCCGAGGTCCTCGACCGGGGCGGGCTGCGCGAGGTCTCCGTCGCCGAGGGCGAGGACTCCTCGCTGATGGTGCTCGTGGCGCGCGCCGCCCCGGATCTTCCGGTGGTCCGCGAGGCCGAGGTGATCGCGCGGGCGCGCGAGCAGTTGCCCCCGCACATGGTGCCCGAGCGGGTGACGGTGCTTCCGGCGCTGCCGCTGAGCGCCAACGGGAAGGTGGACCGGGCGCGGGTGGCCGCGCTGCTGGCCGAGCAGCCCGATCCCGGGGACGGCGGCGAGCCACCACGCACCGCGATGGAGGAGACGGTGTCCCGGATGTGGTCGGAGCTGCTGCGCGTGCCGGAGGTCGGCAGGGCGCACAACTTCTTCGCCCTCGGCGGCGACAGCCTGACCGCCACCCACTTCGCGGAGACGATCCGCGCACGGTTCGGTGTGGAGCTGCCGCTGCGGCAGATGTTCCAGGACCCGACGGTGGCGGCGGTGGCCGCGTCGATCGACGCGAGCCTCGAAGCGGCCGGGGCGACGGACGGTTCGACGGAGGACGGGATCCTGTGAACACGCGGAGTCTGCTGAACGAGTTGGCCTCGGCCGGTATCCACCTGTGGGAGGACTCGGGGCAGTTGCGGTACCGGGCGCCCAGGGGCGCGCTGACGCCCGAACGGTTGGCGGAACTGCGCGCGGCGAAGGAGGAGTTGCTGGCGACGCTGCGCGGCGACCGGCTGCCCGTCATCGCCCCGGACGCCGCGAACCGGTACGAGCCCTTCCCGTTGACCGACGTCCAGGCGGCGTATCTGGTCGGCCGCCAGCAGGGGTACGCCTACGGGGGCGTCGCCTGCCATATCTATCTGGAGGTCGAGTACCCCGCCCTGGACCCGGTGCGGGCCGAGGAGGCGTGGAACCGGCTGATCGCGCACCACGACATGTTGCGGCTGGTGGTGCACCAGGAGGGCTACCAGCAGGTATCGCCCTCGGTCGAGCCCTACCGGATCCCCGCCGTGGACCTGCGGGGCGAGGGCGAGCGGGCCGTGGAGGCGCGGTTGCGGGAGGTGCGCGACGACCTGGGACAGAAGATCCACCCGACCGGGCAGTGGCCCCTGTTCGAGCTGAGCATCACCCAGACCACGGGCCGGGCGATCCTGCATCTGTCGCTGGACTTCCTGATGGCGGACTGGACCAGCATCCAGCGGTTGCTCGGCCAAATGGACCAGCTGCGCGCCGACCCGGACCACGCGCTGCCGCCGTGCGAGGTCACCTATCGGGACTATGTGCTCGCCGAGCGCCGTCTGCGGGAGTCCTCCCGCTACCAGCGGGATCGGGACTACTGGTGGGCGCGCCTGGACGAGCTGCCGCCGGCCCCGGAGCTGCCGACGATGACGCGGGCCGAGTCCCCGCCGTCCTTCCACCACCACGCCGGCCGGCTGGAGTCGGCCCCGTGGGCGGCCTTCAGGGAGCAGGCCACCGCAGCGGGGCTGACCGCGTCGGGGGCCGTGCTGGCCGCGTTCGCCGAGGTCGTCGGGCGGTGGAGCCGGAGGCCCGAGTTCACGCTCAATCTGACCCTGCACAACCGGCTGCCGTTGCACCCCCGGATAGACGCGCTCTTCGGCGACTTCACCTCGGTCGTCCTGCTGGCCGTCCAGGGCGGGGGCGCCTCGTTCGCCGAGCGCGCCAGGCGGCTGGGCCAGCAGCTCTTCGACGACATGGACCACCGGCTCTGCTCGGGGATCGAGGTCATCCGCGAGCTGGCGCGGCGGCGCGGCCGGGACGAGGCCGTCATGCCGGTCGTGTACACCAGCGCGATCGGCGGTTCGGAGGACGAGGCGACGAGGACGACCGGCGAGATCGGCTACAGCGTGACCCAGACCCCTCAGGTGTGGATCGACTGCCAGGTGATGGAGCGCAACGGGGCGCTGCTGCTGAACTGGAACGTCCGCGACGACGTGTTCCCGCCGGGCCTGGTCGAGGAGATGTTCGCCGCCTTCGAAAGCCTCCTGCGCCGGCTGGCGGACGGCGCGGCGGCCTGGTCGGCCGGCGAGCCCGTCGCGCTGCCGGCGGCCCAGGCAGAACGGCGGGCCGCGGTGAACGCGACGGCCGGTGAGCTGCCCTCGTTCCTGCTGCACGAGCCGGTGTTCGAGACGGCGCGGCGGTATCCGGACCGGATGGCCGTCGTGGACGCGGCGGGGACGCACAGCTACCGGGCGTTGGGCGGTCGGGCGGCGGCGATCGAGGCGGCGCTGCGGGCGGCCGGCGCCGCGCCGGGCGACATCGTGGCGGTCGTCCTGGACAAGGGGTTCGACCAGATCGCCGCCGTGCTGGGCGTGCTGGCGGCCGGTGCGGCCTATCTGCCGATCGACGTCGGCCAGCCCACGGCCCGGCGCGATGTCATCCTCGGCGACTCCGGCGCGCGTTTCGTCGTCACCGCGTCCGCCGACGACTCCGTGCCGCCACGGGTTCGGGGGCTGGCCCTGGACGCGGTGCCCGCTGCCGAGACGCCGCCGGGCGTCCCGGGGCGCCGGGTGGGCCCGGACGATCTGGCCTATGTGATCTACACGTCAGGGTCGACGGGCACGCCCAAGGGCGTGATGATCACCCACCGGGCGGCGGCGAACACCATCGCGGACGTCAACGAGCGCTTCGACGTCCAACCGGGCGACCGGGTCCTGGGGTTGGCGCACCTCGGGTTCGACCTGTCGGTGTACGACATCTTCGGCCCGCTCGGCCTCGGTGGCCTGCTGGTGCTCCCCGACCCAGGACGGCGCGGTGATCCCGGCCACTGGGCCGAGCTGGTCGAGCGGCACGGGGTGACGGTGTGGAACTCGGTCCCCGCGCAGCTCCAGATGCTCGGTCACTATCTGGCGGCGCGGCCAGGGGGCGGCACCGGTTCGTTGCGCCTGGCGCTGCTGTCCGGCGACTGGATACCGGTGACCCTGCCCGACGAGATCCGCTCCCGCGTTCCGAACATGCGCCTGGTGTCCCTGGGAGGCGCGACCGAGGCGTCGATCTGGTCGATCCACTACCCGATCGACGAGGTCGACCCGGAAGCGCCGAGCATCCCCTACGGCTTCCCGCTGCGCAACCAGACCTTCCACGTGCTCGACCAGGCGATGCGCGACTGCCCCGACTGGGTGGCCGGCGAACTCCACATCGGCGGCGACGGGTTGGCGCGCGGCTATCTCAACGACCCGGGGCGCACCGAGGAGCGGTTCCTGACCCACCCGGTGACCGGGCGGCGGCTCTACCGCACCGGCGACCTCGGCCGCTACCTGCCGGGCGGGGCCATCGAGTTCCTCGGGCGCGAGGACCACCAGGTCAAGATCCGGGGCCACCGCGTGGAGCTCGCTGAGGTGGAGGCGGCCCTGTTGAGCCATCCGACGGTGCGCGGCGCCGTGGTCCTCGCGGACGGCAGCGACACGCTGCGGCGCAGGCTGGTCGCGTTCGTCGAGTGGGACGAGCGGGGCCCGGGGCAGGAGGGGCCACGGCTCGACGAGCATGTCCGCGAGCTGTTGCCGGAGTACATGTGCCCGGCGGTGGTCCACCCGCTGCCCGCCCTGCCGGTCACCGGGAACGGCAAGGTCGACCGGGGCGCGTTGACCGCCCGGCTGGCGGAGATCGCCGACCTGTCCGTGACGCCCGCCAGCCATGCCCCGCGGGAGGGGCTGGAGACGACGCTGGCCGAGCTGTGGGCCGAGGTGTTGAACGTCGAGTCGGTGGGGCGCAACGACGACTTCTTCGCGCTGGGCGGCAACTCCCTGCTGTCCACGCAGCTGGTGGCCGAGGTGCGGGCCCGCGTGCCGCAGGCGGCCGGGATGTTCTTCGACAGCCTGGTGCGCCAGCTGCTGCCCGAACCGACCGTCGCCGCGATGGCCCGCCACCTGGAGGAGGCGCGGGCCGACGCTCCCCCAACGGAGGCCGACAGCGGCCGGACGTCCTCCCCGTTGCGCCGGCTGGGGAACGGCGACACCGGGCCGACCGTGCTCCTGGTGCACGACGGCACCGGCGAGCTTGACCGTTACCAGCAGTTGGCCGACCTGCTCGATCCGGGGCGCAGGGTGCTGGGGCTCTCCGTCGGGCACGCGGACGGCTATCTGCGGGTGTCGGACGAGTCGCTGGCACGGCGGCGGACGACCGGCTATGCCCGGCTGGTCCACGCGGAGGCGCCGGGCGAGATCCGGGTGGTCGGCGCCGGAGCGACGGCGGTCCTCGCGCTCGGCGTCGCGGACGCGCTGCGCGAGCTGGGCGGCGAGCCGGGCGAAGTCGTGCTCGTCGACGGCTACCGCGTCGACGAGCGGGCGACCGACGAGCTGTGGCTTGAGGCGCTGTTCGCCGGGGAACTGGGCCTGCGCGCCGAGGAGTTCGGCTACCCGGCCGAGGGCCTGGCCGGCGCGGACCGCCCGCTGCCACGGCGGGCCGAACGGCTGGCGGCGTTGGGCCGGGCCGCCCGGCTGCGCGCCAGGACCCCCGTCACCACGCGGCTGGACGTCTTCCGCAAGTCGGTGGACGCGTTGCGCGACTGGCCGCCGACGGCCTACCCGGGGCCGGTGCGGCTGCTCGACACCGGGGCGGTGCCGAACGCGCTCGGCAAGGCGCTGTTCGCCGAGTTGACCGCGGCGGGCTGCCCCGATGTCGAGGTGGTGGCGCACGACCGGCTGCCGGTGATGGGGGCGCTTGCCGCGCTGTTGGAAGAGGCGGCCAGATGAGCGCGGCGCCCGGCGTCGGGCTGCTCGGTGGTTCGGGTGCCGTCGGCAGGCAGGTGGCGGCCAGGCTGCGGGCTCGCGGTGTCGAGGGGGTCCTGGTCGGCGGGCGTGACGTGGCCGCCGCCGAGGCCGTGGTCGGCGAGGTACTCGGCGGCGCGGGGCGCGCCGTCGGGGTCCACGTGGAGGACCCGGCCTCACTGCGGGACTTCGTGGCCGACCGCGCGGTGGTGGTCAACTGCGCGGGCCCCTCCCGGCGGATCATGGACCGGGTCGCGGTGGCGGCGCTCCGCGCCGGCGCCGGGTATGTCGACGTCGGGGGCGACGACCCGCTGTACGCGGCGATGACCCGGCCGGGCGCCCCGGCGCCCACCGTTCCCGTGGTGCTCTCCGCAGGCATGGTCCCCGGGCTGACCGGCCTGCTCCCGCGGTACCTCGCCGGGCGCGGGTTCACGGCGGTCGACCGGCTGACGGTGTACCACGGGGTCCGCGACCGGATCGGCTGGTCCGGTGCCTTCGACCTGGTCACGGGGATTCTCGACGGCGTCGACGAGTCCTTCGCCGCGTGGCGCTCCGGCGCGCCGCGCTCCGGCGCCCTGGGCCGGGCGGTGGACACGGCCCTGCCCGGCTTCGCCGAACCGGTGACGGCGCACCCCTATCTGTCCCCCGAGGGGGTGCGGACGGCGGCGCGGCTGGGGCTGGGCGAGGGCACCTGGTACAGCGTGCTCTTCGACGGCCGCACCTCGGAGGTGCTGGGCTCGCTGCCCGCGCTGACCGGGGCCGACGCGGCGCCGGCGGCCGAACGACTCGCCCGCGCCGCCGACTTCGACATGCTGGGCCGCGTCCCCCAGGTGACGCTGCTCTGCCAGCTCGACGGGCGCGGACCGGGCGGGACGATGACGCGTTCGCTGGTCCTGCGGGCGGGCGGCGCCGCCGAGCTGGTCGCGGCCACGGCGGCGGCGACCGTCGAGCAGGTGCTGCGCGGCGGCCTGCCGGCGGGGGTGTGCTTCGCCGGCGAGGCGCTCGACCCGGCGCCGGCCGTGGCCGCGCTGGCCCGGGACCCGGGGGTGACACGGCTGACCGAGCACGACGTCCCGCTCGAAGAACTGCTTTCGCTGGATGAGGGAGTGTTTTGACGAGTTCCGACCTGAGGACCCGGCGGGACGGGCCGGCCACGTTCGCTGGCTGCTACCGCGTCTACCGTCCGCGCTCCACGGCCCCGCTGCGGCTGGTCTGCTATCCGCACGCCGGGGGGAGCGCGAGCTTCTACCAGCGGTGGGTGTCCTGCCTGCCGGACTGGGTCGAGCTGGTCATCGCCCGCTATCCGGGCCGCGAGGACCGGCTCGGCGACCAGCAGTTCGCGAGCCTCCAGCTGCTGGCGGACGAGCTGGCCGAGGCGCTGGCGCCCGCCGTGGACCGACCGACGGCGATCTTCGGCCACAGCATGGGGGCCGCGGTGGCCTACGAGGTGACGCGGCGGCTGGAGCGGCGTGGCCTGGAGCCGACCCGGCTGATCGTCTCGGGCCGTCCGGCGCCCCATCGGCAGCGCCCCCGCCGGATCCATCTGCGGGACGACGACGGGCTGATCGCCGAGGTGGTCGGGCTCAGCCCGGAGTCGGCCGCCCGCTTCGACGACGAGGCCCTGCGTCAGCTGGTGCTGCCCACCATCCGGGCGGACTACCGGCTCATCGAGACCTACCGGCCGGATGCTCCCGGCCGGGTGCGCACCCCCATCGCCGCGGTGGTCAACGGCGACGACCAGGAGGTGAACCAGGACGAGGCGGACGCCTGGCGCGAGTGCACCGCCGGGGACTTCGAGCTGCGGCAGCTGCCGGGCGGTCACTTCCATCTGGTCGACAGCGCGGAGGAGTTCACCCGCTGGCTGGAGACCGCTCTGCGCCCCGACCCGCACAGCTGGCCCTCCACCCCCTGAATGAGGACCCACGATGAATGTACTGGTGAGTGAGACGGCCGCGCCACGGGAGTTCACGCCGTGGCCCGAGGACCTGGCCGCGTCCTACCGCGCGGACGGGCTGTGGGGTGGCATCACGCTCGGCCGGATGCTGCGGGATAGCGCGGCCCGGCACGGTGCCCGCACCGCCGTGATCGACGAGCACCGCGTCTGGAGCTACGCCGAACTGGACCGCGAGGCGGACCGTCTGGCGGCGGGGCTGGTCGCCACCGGCATCGCCGCCGGCGAGCGGGTCATCGTCCAACTGCCCAACGGCGGCGCGTTCCTGCTGGTGTGCTTCGCCCTGTTCAGGATCGGCGCGGTGCCGATCCTGGTCCAGCCGACGCATCGGGACCACGAGATCCGGCAGCTGTGCCGACAGGGTTCGGCGGTGGCGCTCGTCATCCCCGACCGGCGCGCCGGGTTCGACCATCGGGCGATGGCCGAGCGGTTGCGGGCGGACTGCCCGACGCTGCGCACCGTCATCGTGGACGGCGACCCGGGGGACCACCTGCCGCTGGCGGAACTGCCCGCCGATCCCGTGCCGTTGCCGGATCCGGACCCGGGCTCCGTCGCGCTGCTCCAGCTGTCCGGCGGCACCACCGCGATACCGAAGCTGATCCCGCGCACCCACGACGACTACCTCTACAACGCCCGCGCCAGCCTGGGCGCCTGCCCGCTGGAGGAGAGGGACGTCTATCTGTGCGGGCTGCCCGTAGCGCACAACTTCCCGCTCTGCGCCCCCGGCGTCCTCGGCGCGCTCGACGTCGGCGCGACCGTCGTCCTGGCGCGCGGCCCGGGCGCCGAGGACGCGTTCCCGCTGATCGAGCGGTACGGGGTCACCGTCACCGCGGTGGTACCGCCGATCGCGCTGCTGTGGCTGGAGGCCGCCAGGGACACCCGGCACGACCTGTCGAGCCTGCGGGTGCTCCAGGTGGGCGGCGCCCGGCTCAAGCGGTCGGCCGCCGCCGAGGTCGGGCCGGTCCTCGGCTGCCGGCTCCAGCAGGTGTTCGGGATGGCTGAGGGACTGATCTGCTACACGCGGCTGGACGATCCGGACGAGCTCGTGGAGAGCACGCAGGGCGTGCCGATGTCGGAGGCGGACGAGGTCCTGGTGGTGGACGACGAGGACCGCCCGCTGCCGGTCGGCACGGCGGGGCACCTGCTGACCAGGGGCCCCTACACGATCCGTGGCTACTTCCTGGCGGACGAGCACAACGCGCTGGCGTTCACCACCGACGGCTACTACCGCACGGGAGACATCGTGCGCCAACTGCCCTCGGGCCACCTGATGGTGGTCGACCGGGCCAAGGACCTGGTCAACCGGGGCGGGGACAAAGTCGCGGCGGACGAGGTCGAGGAGCATCTGATGAGCCATCCGGAGGTGCGCGACGCCGCCGTGGTCGCCGAGCCGGACGCGGCGCTCGGGGAGCGGATCTGCGCGTTCGTGGTGCCCCGCTCCCCCCTGCGGAGCCGGCTGCTCAGGGCCCACCTCCGCGATCGTGGCCTGGCCGGCTACAAGATCCCCGACCGGTTCGTGTTCGAGGAGGCGCTGCCGTTGACCGGCGTCGGAAAGATCGACAAGAAGACACTCAGGGCGCGTGCCGCCGCGTTGGCGGCCGAGGAGGGCCGGTCATGACGGCACAGGACGGTTTCGAGCTGTTCTCGGTCCAGGGCCGGACGGCTCTGGTGACCGGCGGGGCCAGGGGCGTCGGCGCGCTGATCGCCCAGGCGCTGGTGGAGGCGGGCGCCGAGGTGTACGTGACCTCGCGCGACGTGGCCGCCGCCGAGAAGACGGCCGCCCGGCTCTCGCTGTTCGGCGACTGCTTCCCGCTGGCGGCCGACCTCGCCACCGAGCGGGGCTGCCGTGACCTGGCGGAGTCGCTCGGCGGGCGCGTCGACCGGTTGAACCTGCTGGTGAACAACGCGGGCGCGCTCCACACCGCGCCGTTGGACGACTTCGACGACGCGGGCTGGGACACGGTGCTCCAGGTGAACCTGAGGGCGGTGTTCCATCTGACCCGCTTTCTGCGGCCGACGCTGGAGGCCGCGGCGCGGGTGGGGGATCCGGCCCGCGTCGTCAACATCGGTTCCATCGACGGGCTGCGGGCGCCGGCCGCGGAGATCTACTCCTACGCGGCGAGCAAGGCCGCGATGCACCATCTGACCCTGCACCTGGCCGGCCGGCTGGCGCCACGGATCGCCGTGAACGCCCTCGCGCTCGGCCCGTTCGAGTCCGCCATGTCGCGGGACGCGCTGGCCGACGACATCGGTCGGCGCTCCCCGCTGCGGCGCGCCGGGGGGCTCGACGACCTCGCCGGCGTCATGCGGTTCCTCGGTTCGAGGTCCGCCGCATATCTGACCGGCACGGTGATCCCGTTCGACGGCGGCCTGTCGGCCACCCGCTAGACGGTCACGCCAGGTAACAGGTCGATCGACCTGTTACCTGGTAGGCTGGGCGCGGACGCGCCGGATGTGACGATCCGGGCGCGCCCGCGCACCAGCCGCCCCGGCGGTCCGCCGGGGCGGGGTGGAACGGCGATGGAAAAGGTGACAGGGGCGCGATGAAATCGGAGCAGGAGCAACCATTAGAAGCCGTGGGCCTCGGGGATCTGCTGCGCCCCGTTCGCTCGCGCCTGGGCACGGCGATCGCCCTCCAGGCGGTCGGCGCCGTGGCGGCCGTGGTGCCGTTCGCGGCCGTGGCGGAGCTGGCCCGAGTGCTGCTGGAGGACGGCCCGGTGGACAGGGGCCGGGCCTGGACGGTCGCCGCCGTCGCGGCGGGCGCGCTGGTGGTCTGGCTGGCGTTGACGACCGTGGCCAGCGCGATCGCGCACTCCGCCGACCTGGACTTCCAGTTGTCGGTGCGGCGCCGCCTCGTCGACCGGCTGGGCCGGGTACCGCTCGGCTGGTTCACGGACCGGGGCGCCGGCGGCATCGGCAAGGCGGTCCAGCACGATGTCGACGCGATGCACCACCTGGTCGCGCACTCGCTGTTGAACCTCACCGCCAGCCTCGTCACCCCGGTGGCCACGCTGATCTACCTGTTCGTGGTGGACTGGCGGATGGCGCTGATCCTGCTGATTCCGATCGTGATCGGGCTGGCGCTGTTCATCCGCATGATGACCAGCCTGGACGCGGAGTCCGCCGCCTATGACGAGGCCCAGCAGCGCATCGTCAGCAGCGTGGTCGAGTTCGTCGAGGGCATCGCGGTCGTCAAGATGTTCGGACAGGCGAAGCGCGCCCACCGGCGGTTCACCCAAGCCGCCGACGACTTCGCGACGTTCTTCATCGCCTGGATCTCCCGGGGCTACCGGGCGACGGCCGCCTCGGCGCTGATGTTCAGTCCGATCACCATCCTGCTGACCGTGCTGGTGGGCGGCACCGCTCTGATCTCGGCTGGCTCCCTCGACCCGGTGGACCTGCTGCCGTTCGTGATCGTCGGTCTTGGGCTGGCCGCGCCCATGCAGGCGCTGGACTTCCACGGCCACGACCTGGAGATGGCCGGCGCCGCCGCCAAGCGCGTGAGCGCCCTGGTCACGGTGCCCGAGCTGGCGGTCCCCGAGGAGCCGCGCCGGCCGGAGCTGGCGGGCGGCGCCCAGGTGGAGCTGTCCGGCGTGGAGTTCGCCTACGACGCCGACCGGCCGGTGCTGAGCGACATCGACCTCTCACTGTCCCCGGGGACGGTGACGGCGCTGGTGGGCACGTCGGGCTCGGGCAAGACCACCCTGGCCAAGCTGCTGCCGCGGTTCTTCGACCCGACGGCCGGCACCGTCACCATCGGCGGCGTGGACGTGCGGGACATCGCGCCGGAACAGCTCTACCGGCTGGTGTCGTTCGTCCTCCAGGACGTCCAGCTCCTGGCGGCCAGCGTGCGCGACAACATCCGTCTCGCCCGACCCGACGCCGACGCCGAGACGGTGCGCCGTGCGGCGCGAGCCGCCGTCGTCCACGACCGGATCGAGGCGCTGCCCCAGGGCTACGACACGATGGTCGGCAGCGATGTCCGCTTCTCCGGCGGCGAGGCACAGCGCCTGTCCATCGCGCGGGCGATCCTCGCGGACACCCCGATCGTGGTGCTCGACGAGGCGACCGCCCACTCCGACCCCGAGTCGGAGGCACAGATCCAGGACGCGCTCTCCGAACTGGCCGCCGGACGGACCGTGTTGGTGGTCGCCCACCGGCTGGCCTCGGTGGTCGGCGTCGACCGGATCGTCGTGCTCGAAGAGGGCCGGATCGTCGAGCGGGGCACCCATGCGGAACTGCTCGCCGCCGACGGCCGATACGCCCGGATGTGGCGGCTCCAGGAAGAGTCCCGGCCACCGGAAGCCGACACCCAGGACAGCTACGCCGGCACCGGCGTCAAGGAGGGGGGACGATGATCCGCCGACTGTTCACCGCGCTCGGCCCCCAGCACGACCGCGCGCTGCGGCGGGTGCTGGCCTGGTTCAGCGTTGCCGCCTTCCTCCAGGGCGTGGCGTTCGTCCTGCTCGTCCCCATCCTGCGTGAACTGCTGGGCGACGAGCCGGAGGAGGCGTGGCCCTGGGTGATCGCGCTGGCGGTCCTGTGGGTCGCCTACGCGGCCGTCAGCTACCCGGCGACGCTCGCCGGCTACCGCACGGGCGCCGACATGTGCCGCGACCTCCACCACCGGATCGGCGACAAGGTCGCCCAGCTGCCGCTGTCCTGGTTCACCTCCGACCGCGTCGGGCGGCTCGGGCGGCTGGCCGCGCAGCGCGTGGTCGACATCATGGGCGTGCCGGCGCACCTGCTGCGGCAGTTGGTCGACACCTCTGTCACGCCCCTGGTCGTGGTGGCGGCGATGTTCCTGTTCGACTGGCGGCTCGCCGTCTCGATGGCGGTCTCGGCCGTCGCGGTGGCGCTGATCTACCGGCTGGCGAGCCGGGGCATGCAGGCGGCGGACCGGGACGCGGACCGCGTCCACGCCGAAGCGGCGGGCCGCATCGTGGAGTTCGCCCGCGCCCAGCCGGTGCTGCGCGCCTTCGGCCGCACGGTGCAGGGGCACGACGCGCTCGACGAGGCGCTCGCCGCCCAGCACGCGGCCGGTCGTCGGATGCTGCGCGCCGGGATGCCGGGCGTCGTCTGGCTCAGCTTCGTCGCCCAGGCGTCGTTCATCGCGCTGCTGGCCCTGGGCACCTACCTGACGCTCGACGGTTCGCTGGGCACGGCCGAGCTGATCGGGCTGCTGGTGCTGGCGGCCCGGTTCGTCGAGCCGGTCACGCTCACCGCCGAGCTGGGGGGCGCGATCCGGGTCGCGGAGAACGCGCTGACCGAGATCAACGAGCTGCTGGCCACCGAGACGCTGCCCGAACCCGCCGACCCGCGGCAGGCGGACGGCGCCGAGATCACCCTCGACTCGGTGCGCTTCGGCTACGAGGGCACCACCGTGCTGGACGGGCTGTCGATGCGGGCGCCCCAGGGCCAAATGACCGCGTTGGTCGGCCCTTCGGGCGCCGGCAAGACGACGGTGATCAAGCTGATGGCCCGGTTCTTCGACCCCGCCGCCGGCTCGGTCAGGATCGGCGGCGTGGATGTGCGGGAGATGCGCACCACAGACCTGACCTCGCTCATCTCCGTGGTCTTCCAGGACGTCTACCTCTTCGACGGCTCGATCCTCGACAACATCCGCCTCGGCAGGCTCGACGCCACGGACGAGGAGGTGTACGCGGCGGCGCGCACGGCGCGGGTCGACGACATCGCGGCGCGGCTCCACGGCGGCTGGGAGGCCCCGGTCGGCGAGGGCGGCAGCCGGCTCTCCGGCGGCGAGCGGCAACGCATCTCGATCGCCCGCGCCCTGCTGAAGGACACCCCGATCGTGCTCTTCGACGAGGCGACGGCCGCGCTGGACGCCGAGAACGAGCACGCCCTGCAACAGGCGATGGCGGCCCTGTCCCGGGACCGCACCGTGCTGGTGATCGCGCACCGGCTGCACACCCTGCACGAGGCCGACCACATCGTGGTCCTCGACGAGGGCCGCGCCGTGGAGGAGGGCGTCCACGCGGATCTGCTCGCCCTCGAAGGACGCTACGCGCACTACTGGCAGGAACGCCGCCGTGCACACGGCTGGCGGCTCACCGACCCGACCCCGACACGCTGACCGGCCCGCGCGCGAGGGCACGGCCGACGCCTCGGCCTCATCCGTGCCCGGGCGCGCGCCCCGCGCTCGGCGTTCCCGCGCCATCCGCCTACGAGGAGTTCCGATGGATCAACAGTGGACCGAGAGCTCGGTGTTCAGACCCGCGACCACCGCGCTGCTGGATCGCCTGGACCGCCGCATAGCCGAGCAGCGCTGCACGTTCCTGATGTCGAGCAACTACATCAACGCGGCGAGTACCAAGCTGGCCTACCTGATCAGCTCGTCGCTGACGGCGAGGGGCGGAGCCGAGCACTATCTGAGCTTCCTGATCAACTCGACCGTCGAGGCGCTCTCCGGCGCCGTGAAGCTGGCCCGGCAAACCTCCGTGCGGGCCAGGCGGGACGACGGCGGCTGGGTCCTGCTGCTGGACGCGAAGGGCGTCTTCGCCTCCTTCGTCGACCCGACGTCGCGGGGTGTCGAGGAGGCGATAACCCCGCATGTCGTCGTGGTCCCTAACGCGGCGCGGGCGGTGGAGGTCGGGCCGAGGCACACCTGGTCGGCCGTCGTCGTCGTGCGGGACGCGTCGATGACGGAGTCGTTCGCCAAGGAGCTTGAGCCGCTGCTTCGCGACGCTCGGGCGCGGGGCTCGATGGTCGTGCTCTGCGACAGCGAGCTGGAGCCGGGAGACGACCGGCTGTTCACCGACCCCCTGGGGGCGGATGTCATCGTCTACGGCGAGAACCTCGGCGGCGGCCAGGTGCCCTTCGGCTGCTTCGCCATGACGGAGAAGGCGTACGAGGTCTGGAACAACGACGTCGACTGCTACGCGCAGACCTCGACCTTCGGCGGCAACACGTTCTGCGCCGACGTGGTGCTGGCGACGCTCGACGCGCACGGGCTGATCGACGCCGAGCAGCGCGGGGCACTGGCGGTGATCGACGCCGACCGGGAGGAGATGCGCGCGCGGTGGGCGCGGTACATCAACCCCGCCATGGGGAAGATGGAGCCCATATTCGGGCTGGACCTGGAGATAGACCGCGCCACCGGGGCCCGGCTCCACCTGGACGACGGCCGGGAGATCCTGGACTGTAGTGGCGGCTTCGGCAGCAACTTCCGTGGACACAACCCGCCCGACGTACCCGCCGAGGTCCTGGCGGCGCACCGGCCGGACCACGACTACTACGCGGACCTGGAGGAGTTCCTCACCCGGCTCACCGGCTTCGACCGGGCGTTCCCCGCCGTGAGCGGGGCGACCGCGGTGGACCAGGCCGCCGCACTGGCGCTGCTGGCCAACCGGGGGCGCACCAGGGTGGTCACCTTCACCGGCAACTTCGCCGGCAAGTCCCTCTTCGCCATCAACCTGAGCAAGCACGGCCCGCAGGTCACCGAGTCCGACGACGAGGCGTTCCGCCCTTACTACCACGACCTGGTCTATGTCGACCCCTTCGCCGATGACGCGGTCGGCACGCTGGAGGAGGTGCTGGGCTCCGGCGAGGTCGCGCTGGTGTGGTTCGAGATCATCCGTGGCGGCCTGTGCCAGCCGCTGCCGGAGGAGATCCTGCGCACGGTCGAGCGGCTGCGCGCGAGTGGTGGCTATCTGGTGGGCGTGGACGAGGTGCTGACCGGCGGTTGGCGCGCGGGCGACGACTACCTGGCCCACCGGGGGATGCTGGAGCACGTCGACCTGGTGGCGGTCGGCAAGGCCATGAGCGACATGCTCTTCCCGATGTCCTCGGTGCTGTGCACCCAGGAGGTGTACGACCGGGCCATGGCCGCCGACCCGGGCCAGGTGCGGATGCGCTCCCGGCACTTCCGCACCGCGCTGGGCGCGCATATCGCGCACCACGCGCTGGAGAAGATGACGGACGAGGTGCGGTGGAAGGAGGCGATGGCCGCCCAGCGCGTCCTGGAGGACGGCATCCGGCGGTTCGCCGCCGCGTCGCGGATCTTCGGGACGGTCGACGGGCAGGGCGCGATGCTGCGGCTGCGGCTCCGCCGCGGGTACTTCCCGTTCGACCACCGCTCCAAGTTCGGCGTGCTGCTGGAGATGGCGGCGGCCCAACTGATCTTCGAGCGCAGCGGGATCTTCGTCTTCCTGCTGCGGTTCCTGCACCGCACGGTGACCACCGAGGAGGACGCGCGCGAGGTGGTGCGCCGCCTGGAGGTCGGGATGCGCGACGTCCGACCCCGCCAGATGTACCGGTTCATGGCGAGCCGGATGCTCTTCGCCGCGGGCGCCAAGGGGCTGTCCCGGCTGGTCGCGGGCCGGCTCGCGCGGCCTCGTCACAGCACGGGCAACTGACACGTCGGACAGGCGGGATGGGGTGGAACGGATGCTCGACCGGCGGGAGAAGTGGCGCGGTTACTGGGACGACCAGGCGGCCGGCTACGACAAGGGGATGAGGTTCTGGGACCGACTGCTGTACGCGGGCCAACGTGAGTGGGTCTGCGAACGGGCGGTGGGCGAGGTGCTGGAGGTCGCCGTCGGCACGGGCCTCAACCTCCCGCTCTACCCGGAGGACGTCAGGCTCACCGGGATCGACATCAGCGACCGGATGCTGGAGCTGGCCAGGATCCGCGCCGACGAGCTCCGGCGCGAGGTCGATCTGCGCAAGGGCGACGCCCACCACTTGCCGTTCGACGACGGCAGCTTCGACACGGTGGTCTGCACGCTGAGCATGTGCGCGATCCCCGACGTGGACCGGGCGCTGGGCGAGATCCACCGGGTGCTGCGCCCCGGCGGACGGCTGGTGATGGTCGATCACGTGGTCAGTCCGAATCGGGTGCTGCGCCTCGTCCAGGGGCTCATCGAGCGGTTCAGCATCCCGTCGGCGGGCGAGCACCAGAGGCGCCGGCCGATCGAGAACGTCCGCGCGACGGGCTTCGTCGTCAGCGAGACGCAGCGGCTGAAGCGCGGGCACGTGGAGCGTCTGGTCGCGATCCGATAGCCGGTGGGCACGAGTTCGCGTGACCGGCCCCCGGTGTGCGGCTGGGTAGGCTTGGGAGCGGGTTCGGTTGCCACTAGGGAGAGGCCCAGCGGGTGAGAGAAGTACAGCAGAAGCGGGCACTGGCGACCCGACAGCACATCCTCGACAGCGCGGCGGCCGTGTTCGACAGCGAGGGGTTCGCCGGCGCGAGCCTGGGGCGGATCGTGCGGCACGCCGGAACGACCAGGGGCGCGCTGCACTTCCACTTCCCGACCAAGGAAGCCCTCGCCAACGCGGTGGTCGACGAGCACAACCGGCGGATCACGGCCGTGGTGGAGGGGATCTCCCGAAGCGACGTGAGCGCGCTGGAACAGATGATGGCCATCTCCGAGCTGACGGCTCGACAGATCGACGACGACCCCGTCGTGCGGGCCGGCACGCGGCTGCTGATGGAGATGACCTACAGCGAGGCTCCCCCGCTGGCCTACCGGGTGTGGATCGAAGCCTGCGAGAGGCTGGTCCGCAAGGCCGTGAGCGACGGTGACCTCGCGCCGACGGTCTCCCCCGAGGCGGTGGCGCATCTGGTGATCTCCTCGCTCGCCGGCACCCAGATGGTCACCTCGGTGCTGTCCGGACGCGGCGATCTGCACCAGCGCGTCGAGGAGATGTGGGAGATCATCCTGCATGGCCTCGTCCCGACGGACCGGCGGGGCCGGGTGGCCGCGCTGCTGCGCGACCGGGCGGCCCTCACGGACTGAGGCACCGGCCGATCGAGCCGCCGACACCGCCAGGGCAGCCGACGGCCCACGCCCCGACCCCCTGCCGCTTCGTCAGATCCAGTTCGAGTCCCTGGCTATCCGCAGGGCGTCGATTCGGTTGCGCGCACCGAGCTTCGTCACCATGGACGACAGGTAGTTGCGCACCGTGCCCTGGGAGAGATGGAGCCGGGCCGCGATCTCGACCACGGTGTCGCCCCGGGCGATGTGCTCCAGCACGGAGAACTCCCGCAGGGTCAACGGGCAGTCCTCGTTGACCAGGGCCGCGACGGTCAGCTCCGCGTCGAAGGCCCGCTCGCCCCGGTGCAGCCGGTGGATGGCGTCGAAGAGCTGACGTGGCGACTTGCTGCGCTCCACCATGCCTCCGATGCCGGCGACAAACGTCTGCCGGACGACGGACCGGGTGAACGCCGTGGCCAGCAACATGCTCCGGCACCCCGGGATACCCGTGATCTTCTCGGCGATCGCGATCGCGTCGCCGTCCCCGCCGTCGAAGCTGATGATCACCACGTCCGGCCTGTGCAGTTCGGCGAACTCCAGCGCCTCCATGGCGCTGTTCACCGACCCGGCGACGCGGATCTCCTCGTGCTGCTCAAGCAACGCGGTGAGCCCGTAACGGGACAGTTGCAGGTTGTCGGACACCAATACATCGATTGCCATTTCGATACCCCCTGGTCGTTCCTCGACCGCCGTGCACGGATTGCCCCCGGTCATCACGCGTCCGTGCGCACGCGGCACACCCAGAAGATCCAGCGGACGGAGACATCACTGGTCTGACCCATCCATCCACGACACGACTCCTTCCCCTGTCACCCCGTCCCCCGAACGGTTCGGACCGGCCCTGGTCGGGGCCGAACCCAACCCGCCGGGGCATCCGTTCGGGGCCCGGTCCGGCCCGGCGAGGATCGCGGGACGCCCCCGGCCGCCGAGGGCCCCACGGTTCTTCCCCCCCTACGAAGTCCGACCGGGTGGTCCGCCGTCTCCCAAGCCAGGGCGGCGGTACGAGCGCTCCGCGTGGAGTCTGCGACTGCCGCGGCGAGCAGGTGCGTCCCCCGACACGGGAAGGCTCGGTCGAACATGCGTGTGGTCCAGCGCGGTCCCTCGCCATTATGGGGCGGCTCGGCTGGGCGATGTATGTATGTCGTCTATACGGGCCCTGGTCGCCGCCCCGGCCAACTGCCGGCGTGCGACCGGGCGTGCGCCGGCATGTCCACCGCGCTGTGACCCATGCCACAAGCCTGGCCTGTCAGGAATCGGGGCGCTGTCCCGCTCAACTCACGAAAGCGAAGCGACCCGACGGGAGCGTCCCATGAAACACCGCATCGTTGTCCTCGGCGCCGGCTACGCCGGGGCCTACGTGGCCGGGAACCTGGCCCGCAGGCTGTCCCCGGCGGACGTCGAGATCACCGTGGTCAACGCCGTGCCGGACTTCGTCCAGCGGCTGCGGCTGGCCCAGTTCGCGGCCGGCCGGGACATCAAGGCTCCCCGGCTCGCCGATGTCTTCGCGGGCACGGGGATCCGGCTGCGCGTGGCCCGGATCACCGCCATCGCCCCCGAGCGCGGGGTCGTCGCCGTGGCCGACGCGGACGGCGGCGGCGAACTCGGCTACGACACGCTGGTGTACGCGCTCGGCAGCCACGGCGACGACCACGCCGTCCCGGGCGTGGCCGAGCACGCCTTCGACGTCGCCGCCAGGCCGTCGGCGCTGCGGCTGCGCGAGCGCCTGGCCGAGTTGGGCGAGCGGGACGGAGGCGGCCGTGTGGTGGTGGTCGGCGACGGGCTGACCGGCATCGAGACCGCCACCGAGATCGCCGAGGCCCGGCCCGCCCTGTCGGTGGCGCTCGTCGCCCGCGGCGAGTTGGGCGCCCGGCTCTCCGCCGGAGCCCGCGGGCATGTGCACCGGGCCTGCGACCGGCTGGGCATCACCGTCCTTGAGCACGCCGGCGTCGAGGCCGTCGAAGCGACGCGGGTCCGGTGCGCCGACGGCGCCGCCCCGGCGTCCGACGCGACCGTGTGGGCGGCCGGGTTCGCGGTCAGCCCCGTCGCCGCCGCCAGCGGGCTGGAGGTCACCGGGAGCGGCCGGATGGTCGTCGACCGCACCATGCGGTCGGTCTCGCACCCGAACGTCTACGCCGTCGGCGACAGCGTCCATGCCATCGGAGACAACGGCCGTCCGCTGCCGATGTCCTGCGGCTCGGCCGGCTTCACCGGCCGGCAGGCCGTCGAGGCGATCGTGGGACGCCTGACCGGCCGCGGGATCGCGAACGTCGCCCTGGTCTACCGGTACAACACCATCAGCCTCGGGCGGCGGGACGGTCTCTGGCAGTCGGTCGACGACGACGGGCAGGGAAAGCCGAAGTACCTGGGCGGGTGGAAGGCCGCGCGGATCAAGGCGGCCGTCGAGAAGGGCTCGCTCTGGGGCACCTCGCACCCGACCTTCGGCCTGCCCAAGCGCCGGCGCCGCCTGGCCACCGCGCCGGCCGCCTCCGCCCGGAACAGCGGTCGCGTCGACGCCTAGGGTGATCCACGTGGACAGTACCGCCACTGATCGTTTTGACACCGACCGGTTCGAGGCCAGCCGGAGCCGGCTGGCCTCGCTGGCCTACCGGCTGCTTGGCTCCGCCGCCGACGCCGAGGACGCCGTGCAGGACGCGTTCCTGCACTGGCAGGCCGCGGATCGGCAGCGGATCAGGGTGCCGGAGGCGTGGCTGACCAAGGTCGTCACCAACCTGTGTCTCGATCGGCTTCGCTCGGCGCAGGCCCGCCGCGAACGCACCGCCGGCGCCTGGCTGCCCGAACCGCTCCTCGACGGCGACCCGATGCTCGACCCGGCCGACACCGCCGAGCGGCGCGAATCGGTCTCGCTGGCCGTGCTGACGCTCATGGAACGCCTGTCACCCGTCGAGCGGGCCGTCTACGTCCTGCGCGAAGCGTTCTCCTACGGCCACGCCGAGATCACCGAGATCCTCGACATCACCGAGTCCGCGAGCCAGCAGCACCTCCACCGGGCCCGGCGCCGCATCACCGTCACGCGCCGTGGCGGCGAAGTCGACCCGGCATCCGCCCGGGAGGTCGTCGAGGAGTTCTTCGCCGCGGCCTCCTCGGGCCGCACCGAACGGCTGGTGGCGCTGCTCACCGACGACGCGACCGCGATCTCCGACGGCGCCGGGCTGACCGAGACGCTCCAGCGGTACGACACCGCGCAGCACATCGCCGCCATCGCTCGGGCCGGCTTGAAGCCCACATCGGCGAAGCGGCGGCTCGCCGGCGGCACGCCCGCCATCCACTACGCGTTGGTCAACGGCGCCCCCGCCCTCCTCTTCGTGGTCGGCGACCGGGTCAGCGGCGTCGTGGCGTTCGACATCGCGGGCGGCAGGATCGCGACCGTGGTCGGCATCGCCGCCCCCGGTCGCCTCGGCCGCCTCTCCGAAGCCTGGCGGCGGCGAGAGCCGGAGACGCCGCTGATCAGCGAGTGGTGAACCCCACGCCGACGGTGGCCGGGGCAGCGCGGCCCGCAGAGCGTGTCGCGAGGGTGTGGGTCGCGCATCGTCCAGGCGCCCGCGGGCGGCGTCGCTCTGTCAGTGGTCTGGTGCATGATCGGCGCGTCGGTTTCCTCTACGGGTTGGAGCGCTGTGTCGATCACAAACGAGCGGATAACGGGCCGTACGTTCCTGCGACCGCTGTACGTGTCCGCGTACTTCCCCGATCAGGTCGTCGACAAGGGCAGGGCGATTCTGCTTCGGCTGTGCGAGCGGATCGAGGCCGAGCAGCCGTCGGATCTGCCGGCCCTGTACGCGCTCACCCATGCCGCCACGGAGGAGTTCAACCTGCTGGCGGCGGAGTTCGAGGAGGCCGGGAGCGAGATCGAGACGGTGGCGCGCGAGGTGATCGCGGAGGACTTCTGGTGTGTCGCGTCGGCCTACGGCTTCTCGGACGCGGACGTGGAGGAGCTGATCGCCCCCCGGGACTGGTGAGCGGCTCGGCCGCCTGGCGGCGACGGCCGCCCACATGGTCTGCTGCCGGCCGTCCGCACCGGACCGCAGCGCGGCATGGATGAGGTCGGGCGGCCCCCGCTTGCGGACCAGCCCGCATACGAGGATCGGCGCCGGGCCGTTGGGGGCGGCCACGCGGCTCAGCGGCGGGGCCGGGCTCAGGCGGTGGTGTGTTCGCGCTGTGCGGCGGCGAGGGCCGCGTCGGTGTCCGCGGCGGCCAGCAGGGCGTTGATGTGGGAGCCGGCCAGGGCTCCGGCCGCGGCGGAGGCACCGACCTGCGCGGTCGGATCGGTGGCGTTGCCCGCCACCCAGACGCCCGGGATCTCGGTGGTGCCGGCCATGGCGGAGGCGAAGCGGCGGCCCATGTTGTCGGGCAGGTCCTCCATCGGCAGCCTCAGACCGTCCAAGCCCTCGGTGCGGGCCTGCGTCCGGGTGGCGACGGCCAGCACGCGCCGCTCCACGAAGCCGCCGTCCGCCAGGCGCACGCCGGCCAGGGCGCCGGACTCGTCGTTGCCGACCTCCCGGAGGGGGGTCTCGACGACGCGGATGTGGCGGGCGGCGAAGCGGGCGCGGGTGTCCGCGTCCAGCGCGGTGCCCTGGGTGAAGTAGACGAGGTCGTCGGTCAACTGGCGGAAGAGCCAGGCGTGGTGGAGCGAGGCGGGGCCGGTGGCGAGGATGCCGATCGGCTCGTCGCGCACCTCCCAGCCGTGGCAGTAGGGGCAGTGCACCACGCTGTGCCCCCAGTGCTCGGCCAGGCCGGGCACCTCGGGCAACACGTCGCGCAGGCCGGTGGCCACCAGCACGCGGCGCGCCGTCACCGTGCGGCCGTCCGTCAGGCTGACGGTGAACCGCGGATCCCCCTCAAGGGACGGCGCGGCCGGCTCGGCCGAGGCCACCTCGCCGAACACGATCTGGCCGCCGTACCCGCGTACCTGCCGCCGTGCCCGTTGGAGGATCTCGGGCGGCGGTGTGCCGTCGAGGACGATGAATCCGTGCATCGCCGCGGCGGGTGCGTTGCGTGGGGTGCCGCCGTCGATCACGACGACGGAGCGGCGTGAACGGGCCAGCGTCAGGGCCCCGTTCAGGCCCGCGGCACCGCCACCGATCACCACCACATCCACGGCCTGGCTCTCAGCGGGCAGTTCGTCGCTCTCGTAGCGGGAAGTCAGCGCGGACATGGCGAACCCTTTCGTCGAGCGTGGCCCCCGTCTCGGGGCCACCCGCACTCGACGTTAGGCCCGAGTTGCATCAAAGGCATACGATGTTGCCTATGACGCAAGAAGATGGCCGGTTGGACAGCCTCGTACGCAAACGGATTCGCGCCCTGCGGGTCGCCCAGGGCTGGTCCCTGGAAGAACTGGCCACCCGTGCCCACCTCAGCCAGTCCTCGCTCAGCCGCATCGAGAACGGCCAGCGACGCCTCGCGCTCGACCAGCTCGTCACCCTCGCCCGCGCCCTGGACACCACCCTGGACCAGCTGGTCGAGAACGCCGCCGACGATGTCATCATCAGCCCGACGATCGACGGCGCCCACGGTCTGCTGCGCTGGCCGGTGAAGGGGGACCCCGGGATCAGCGTGATGCGTCAGCGGATGACCGAACCGCCGCCCGACAACCCCGCCCGGATGCGCGCCCACCCCGGCCGCGAATGGCTTGTCGTCCTGTCCGGCACCGCCACCCTCCTGCTCGGCCATCGCCGGTTGCGTATCGAGACCAACCAGGCCGCCGAGTTCCCGACCATGATGCCGCACGCGATCGGCGCCGAGGGCGGGCCCTGCGAGATCATGGGCATCTTCGACCGCGACGCCCGCCGAGGCCACCAGCGCGACGCCGCCGACGCCAGCGATGGCGGCGACGCTCAGAGCTCCCGCGCGTGACGGGTGCCAAGACCCGGCGCGGGCCGGGTTCTTGCCTGATGGGCAGCAGGCGAGGCGGCTTTCTTGCGTAGCCGGCAAGCGACCGCGCTGGAGACGCATGAGCCTTCTACGGTGTCGCCATGTCCCAAGCACACCAGCACACCCCGCACGGCGAGGGCGGCCACCACCAGGCGCACGACGACGACGGTCAGGCGGAGATCCTGGACCTGGATGCCGAGGTGCTCGCCCAGCACACCGCACTCCTCACCGCCCGACTGCCGGTGCGGACCGAGCCGCGCCGGATCGTGGATCTCGGCTGCGGCACGGGGGCCGGCACGTTCGCGCTCCTTGAACGTTTCCCCGAGGCGCATGTCACCGCCGTCGACACGTCGGCCGGGCATCTGCGGCTCCTGCGCGAGAAGGCGTGCGCCCGTGGAGTGGAGGAACGGGTACGCACCGTGCGGGCCGACCTCGACGCTCCTGGCTGGCCCGATCTCGGAACGCCGGACCTGGTGTGGGCCTCGGCCTCGATGCACCACCTGGCCCACCCCGACCGCGCCCTGGCCAGCGTCCACGACCTGCTCGTCCCGGGCGGCCTGTTCGCCGTCGTCGAACTGGACGGCTTCCCCCGCTTCCTGCCCGCCGACGCCCCCGAGAGCCGGCCCGGTCTCGAAGAGCGCTGCCACCGGGCGACGGACGGCTTCCACGCCGAGCACGTCCCGCACCGCGGTGCCGACTGGGGACCGATGCTGTCCGCCGCGGGTTTCACCGTCGAAGACGAGCACACCATCGAGGTGAACATCGAAGGCGACCGCGGCGAAGCCATCGGCCGCTACGCCCACGGCAGCCTGCGGCGCATCCGAGGCGCCGCCGCGGCGGCGCTCAGCGCCGAGGACCTCGCCGCTCTCGACGAGCTGCTCGACACCGACAGCCCGCACAGCGTCCTGCGCCGCGACGACCTCGCCGTACGAACAGCGCGCACCCTCTGGGCGGCCCGCCGCGCCTGAGCCCCGGCCGCATCCCGCTGCCCCGGGCAGCTCCAGCGCGTCAGCGCCCGGCGGTTGGGCCGTCGCGGGGGCGCCGGCCCCTCGGCCGAGAGCCTGTTCCTCGGACACCCGCAGTGTGTCAGCGGCACTACCGCGCGGCGCGACTGACGCTCCTTCGGACCGCGTACGCCGCCAACCCGACGGCGAGGACACCGACACCGGTGAGGACCGAGGCCAGCGGCAGGGCGAAGGCGAGGACCAGGCAGCCCGCCAACCCGATGACGGGCACGGCGCGCGGGGGGCGTCCTTCGGCCGGGGTCAGGGTGAGGGCGGAGGCGTTGGCGATGGCGTAGTAGGCCAGGACCCCGAAGGAGGAGAAGCCGATCGCCCCGCGCACGTCCACCGTGGCGGCGAGCACGGCGACGATCGCGCCGACGACGAGTTCGGCCCGGTGCGGAACGCCGAAGCGGGGGTGGACGGCCGCCAGGACGTGCGGCAGGTGCCGGTCCCGGGCCATCGCCAGCGTGGTGCGGGAGACGCCGAGGGTCAGCGCGAGCAGGGAGCCCAGCGCGGCGACGGCGCCGCCCGTCCGAACGAGTGGCACCAGCCAGTCGGCGCCCGCGGCCCGTGCGGCGTCCGAGAGCGGCGCGGCGGCGTCAGCCAGCCCGCCCGGTCCCAGCACCGTCAGCACGGCGAGCGCGACGACGGTGTAGACGGCGAGGGTGATGCCGAGTGCGATCGGGATGGCACGGGGGATGGTGCGGGCGGGGTCGCGTACCTCCTCGCCGAGGGTGGCGATACGGGCATAGCCGGCGAAGGCGAAGAACAGCAGGCCCGCGGCCTGGAGCACGCCGCCACCCGTCGCGTCCGCACCGATGTCCAGCCGCGTGGCGTCCGCCTGGGCGGAGGTCAGGGCGGTGACCGCCACGGCGGCGAGCACGGCCAGGACGAAGGCGACGACGCCCCGGGTGAGAAGCGCGGACTTCCGCACCCCGGTGTAGTCGACCGCCGTCACGGCGACCACGGCGGCCACCGCCACCGCATGGGCCTGGGCGGGCCAGGCGTAGGACCCGACGGTGAGCGCCATCGCGGCGCAGGAGGCGGTCTTGCCGACCACGAAGGCCCAACCGGCGAGGTAGCCCCAGAGATCGCCCAGGCGCAGCCGGCCGTAGACATAGGTGCCGCCCGACCGCGGATAGAGGGCGGCCAGTCGGGCAGAGGATGTCGCGTTGCAGTAGGCCACGACGGCAGCGAGGGCCAGGGCGAGCAGCAGCCCGGAACCGGCGGCCCCGGCAGCGGGCCCGAGCGCGACGAAGATCCCCGCCCCGATCATGGAGCCGAGGCCGATCACCACGGCATCCGGCACACCGAGGCGCCGCCGCAACGCGCCCGACCCCGCCGAGGCTCCCACCATGTCCATCCCTCATTCCCTCGCACCGGTCCCCGTCACCGGCGCACGGTAGCCGAGCAAGGTGTCCGGCCGGGGCCCCGCTGCGGCCGACGCCATGGGGCCCGTGGGCCCCGTCGGCGAGAGGATCCGCCCGCCGGATCCACTCGCGGTGTCGCGCTTCCCCTGCCCGCTGATGCCGGCACCCTGACCTGGGGAGTGAATGGACTTCCGCGGGCGGGGGAAGCATGGGTACCAGCCGCTCCCGTCCCCCACGACCAACGCCACCTCCCCGGGACCTCCCACACCACCGATCACGCCATGTGGCGGCCCCGCCGTCGCGTGAAACGATTCACGAACGGAGGAATCATGGCCCCCGTCCCCACCGTCCCCACCGTCCTCGCCCTCCGTGACGTCTGGAAGAGCTTCGGCGCGGTCCCCGCGCTGCGCGGAGCGCACCTCGACCTGCGCGCCGGGGAGGTGCACGCCCTGGTCGGCGAGAACGGCGCCGGCAAGTCGACGCTCATCAAGGTGCTGGCCGGCGTGCACCGCGCCGACCGGGGGGTGCTCGAACTCGACGGGGAGCCCGTGGAGTTCAGGGGGCCCCAGGACGCCAGGGCGGCCGGCATCGCGGTGATCCACCAGGAGCCGGCGCTCTTCCCCGACCTGAGCGTGGCGGAGAACGTCTTCGTCGGCCGCCAGCCGCTCGGTCGGTTCGGCCGGATCGACGAGCGGACGATGCACGCCGAGACGCGGACCCTGCTGACCCGCCTGGGCGTCCCCCTCGCGCCCGACCGCCCGGCGCGCGGCCTGTCCATCGCGGACCAGCAGATCGTCGAGATCGCCAAGGCCGTCTCGTTGGACACCCGCGCGCTGGTGATGGACGAGCCCACGGCCGCGCTGTCAGGACCGGAGGTGGCACGGCTCTTCTCGGTGGTGAACGCGCTGCGCGCCGAGGGCACCGCCGTGCTCTTCGTCTCCCACCGCTTCGCCGAGATCACCGCCCTGTGCCAGCGGGTCACCGTGCTGCGCGACGGCGCACATGTCTCCACCGAGTTGCTCGCCGACACATCCGTGGACCGACTGGTGGCGCGGATGGTGGGTCGCGAGCCGGACGCGCTCTTCGTGCGCCAGGAGGAACAACACCCGGTCGGTGACGTGGTGTTGGAGGTCGAGGGGCTGCGCCGGGCGGGCGTCTACCGGGACGTCGGCTTCACCGTCCGCGCCGGGGAGATCGTCGCCCTGGCCGGCCTGGTGGGCGCCGGGCGCTCCGAAGTGGCGCGCGGCGTCTTCGGCGTGGACCGACGCGACGGCGGAACGGTCCGGGTCGCCGGCCGCGCCCTGCCGCCCGGCCGGCCACGGGCCGCGATGGCCGCCGGCCTGGCGCTGGTCCCCGAGGACCGCCGTCAGCAGGGGCTGGTGCTGGCGCTCTCCGTCCAGCGCAACGCGACGCTGCCGCGCGCCCGCGAGCTCTCCCGCTTCGGTTTCCTCGTCGGCGGCGCCGAGCGGCGCGCCGCCCGCGCGTGGGCGGCCCGGCTGCGCACCCGGTACGGCGATCTCGACGACCCGGTCGGCACCCTCTCCGGCGGCAACCAGCAGAAGGTGGTCCTCGCCAAGTGGCTGGCCACCGCGCCCCGGGTGCTGATCGTGGACGAGCCGACCCGGGGCATCGACATCGGCACCAAGGCCGAGGTGCACCGGCTGATCGCCCGGCTGGCGGCCGACGGGGTGGCGATCCTGCTGATCTCCTCCGAGCTGCCCGAGGTGCTCGGCATGGCCGACCGGGTGCTGGTGATGCGCGAGGGCCGGCTGGTCGCCGAGCTGCCGCGCGCCGAGGCGGACGAGGAACGGGTGATCCGTGCGGCGACCGGTCAGGAGGCCCCGCTATGACGGGCCGTCCGGCCAGGGGCCCGGCCGGTCGGGGGGCGCGGGCATGACCGCCGCCGAGGGCTCATCCGGGAACAGGCGCGGCGGCGCGGTACTGCTGGACGCCGTGCTCCACTTCCGCGCGCTGGGGCTGGTGGTCGTGCTGGTGGCGCTGGTCGGCTCCACCTGGCTGGCCAACTCCCGTTTCCTGTCGGCCCAGTCGATCCGCGACATCCTGCTGGCGACCGCGCTGACGCTGCTGCTGGCCTGCGGGATGACCATGGTGGTGGTCGGCCGGGGCATCGATCTGTCGGTGGCGTCCGTGCTGGGCCTGTCCGCGTTCGGCACGGCCACCGTGCTGAGGGACCACCCCGGGCTGCCCGTTCCCCTCGCCGCCCTGGTCGGTGTCGCCATCGGCGCGGCGTGCGGCGCGGTCAACGGGGTGGTCATCGCCTACGGCCGGGTTCCCGCGCTGGTGGCGACGCTCGGCACGCTCTATGTCTTCCGTGGCCTGGTCTACTTCCTGGCCGGCGGCTCCCGCGTCAACGCCGGCGAACTGCCGCGTTCGTTCCTGGACTTCGGCACCGCCAGGGTGCTGGGCGTGCCCTGGCTCTTCCTGATCGCGGTGCTGGTGCTGCTGGTCGTCGGCGAGTTCCTGCGCCGCCACCGCGCCGGCCGCGACCTCTACGCGATCGGCTCCCACGAGGAGGCCGCCCGGCTCGCCGGGCTGCCCATCCCGTCCCGGCTGCTGCTGGCCTATGTGGTCTCCGGCACTCTCGCCGGGCTCGGTGGGGTCCTCTACGCGGCCCGCTACGGAACGGTCGACGCGTCCGCCGGCTACGGGATGGAGTTGGACATCGTCGCGGCCGTGGTGGTCGGCGGGGTCGCGATCTTCGGCGGCAGCGGCAGCGTCTACGGCGCGGCGCTGGGCGCGCTGCTGCTGACCGTGATCAACAACGCGCTGCCGGTGCTGGGCGTCGATCCGTTCTGGCAGCGGGCCGTCGTCGGTGCCCTGATCATCGCGGCCATCGCCCTCGACCGGTTGGTCGCGCGGCGCGTCGCCACCTCGCTCCGATGGGGGGACGCCCATGTCCGCTGAAGCCGACCGCCGCCCGCTCCGCCTCCCCCGTCGACTCGCCGGCTGGGACGCGGCCGTGGTCCTGCTCACCGTGCTGACGCTGGCCGTGGCCTCGGGCGCGGTGGACGAGTTCGGCACCACCCGCAACGCGACCTTCCTCATCCTCGATCTGGCTCCCGTGCTGCTGCTGGCGCTGCCGATGACCCTGATCGTGGTCAGCGGCGAGATCGACCTCTCGGTGGCCAGCACGGTCGGCCTGACCAGCGCCCTGATGGGTGAACTGTGGGCGGGGGGCTGGCCGTTGGAGACCATCGTCCCGCTGGCCGTGCTGGCCGGCGCGGTGCTCGGGGCGTTCAACGGGCTGTTGGTCACCTTCCTCGGCCTGCCCTCGCTGGCCGTCACCATCGGCACGCTGGCCCTCTACCGCGGCCTGGCCTATGTGCTCCTCGGGGACACGGCGGTCGCCGACTTCGCGCGGGACTACACCCGTTGGACCATCGGCTCGTTGGGCGGCGGCTGGGTGCCCAACGTCGTCCCGCCCATCCTGCTGCTGGTCGTGCTCTTCGCCCTCGTCCTGCACGCGACGCCGGTGGGCCGCTCGATCTTCGCCATGGGCGCCAACGACACGGCCGCCGCCTTCGCCGGCGTGCCGGTGGAGCGGACCAAGTTCTGGCTCTATGTGGTCTCCGGCGCCGTCGCGGGGCTGGTCGGCGTCTACTGGACCCTGCGCTACTCCACCGCCCGCGCCGACAACGCCGAGGGGCTCGAACTGACGGTGGTGGCCGCCGTGTTGCTCGGCGGCGTCTCCATCTACGGCGGCCGGGGAACGCTGTTGGGCGTGGTCGCCGGCGTGGTGCTGCTGACCTCGCTCCAGAACGCGCTGCGGCTGGCGAAGGTCTCGGCCGACGCCCTCACCGTGGTCACCGGCACCCTGCTGATCCTCTCGGTGCTGCTGCCCAACCTCGCCGCCGCCCTGCGCGCCCGCCCGCGCCGCCGCGCGCTGCCGCCCGCCGCGCCGGGCGGCCCCGCCCCACCACCGGCCGCACCTCCCCCCGCCCCCGAGCCGACACGAAGGGATGGCAGCACGCCATGAGCCCCATGATTCGCAGGAGAACACCCCGCCGCACGGCCGGGGCCACGGCTCTCGCCCTCGGCGTGGCCCTGACCCTGGCCGCTTGCGGCGGCACCACCCGGGACGGCGAGGAGGAACGCGACGACGTCCCCGCCGGCGGCGCGAGCGCCGATCCCGACGCCGAGTTCGCGTCCGACCTGAGCTTCGCGATGCTGCCCAAGTCCGTCAACAACCCCTATTTCGAGGCCTCAAGCGAGGGCGCGGCGCGGATCGTGGAGGAGCTGGACGGCTCCTACGAGTACACCGGCCCGTCCGACGCCTCCGCCTCCTCGCAGCTCTCCTACGTCAACGCGCTCAGCCAACAGGCCACGGACGTCGTGCTGTTGTCCGCCAATGATCCCAACGCGCTGTGTTCCGCGCTGGAACAGGCCCGCGACCTGGAGACGACGGTGGTGACGTTCGACTCCGATGTGGCGCCCGAGTGCCGGGACGTCTTCGTCAGCCAGGTCGACGGCGCCGAGGTGAGCGGCACGCTGCTGGAGCTGACGGCCGAACAGATCGGCGGCGAAGGGGAGATCGCCGTGCTGTCGGCGACCGCCAACGCGACCAACCAGAACGCCTGGATCGACGCCATGGAGGCGGAGTTGGCGGAGAACCCGGACTACGCCGACATCGAACTGGTCGCCGTCGCCTACGGGGACGACGCGGACGAGAAGTCCTTCCGTGAGACGCAGGGCCTGCTCCAGGCCCACCCCGACCTCAAGGCGATCGTCTCCCCCACCACGGTCGGCATCGCCGCCGCCGCGCGCTACCTCCAGGGCTCGGAGTACGGGGGCGAGGTGGCCCTCACGGGCCTGGGAACCCCGAACCAGATGCGGGAGTTCGTCACCGACGGCACCGTCACGGAGTTCGCGCTCTGGGACCCGACCCGGCTCGGCGAACTCGCCGCCTACGCCGGCGCCGCCGTCGCCTCCGGCATCATCACCGGCGCCGAGGGCGAGACGTTCACGGCCGGCGAGTTGGGCGAGTACACGGTGGGCTCGGACGGGGTGATCACCCTGGGGCCGCCGGCCCGCTTCAACGCGGACAACATCGACGCGTTCGACTTCTGATCGACACGTTCGACGTCTGACCGCGCGGCTGGTCCAGCGGCCCCCTCCCCCGCTGGGCCGGCCCACGGCCGGTCAGGTGGTCGACAGCTTCGCCACGGGCTCGACCGGCGTCGGCTGAACGGGCCGGTGGCGTTGGGCCCACCGGACGGCGTGCGGTGCCGCCAGGCCGGTGAGGGCGAACATGGCCCCCACGACGTACCAGCCGGGGCGGCCCCAGGAGAGGCAGAGAGCGATCAGCAGACCGGGTCCGAGGGCCTCGGCCAGTCCGGCGCCCAGTCCGAAGACGCCCAGGTACTGGCCGGTGGCGTGGGGTGGGGCGAGAGCGAAGGACACCTCGAAGCTCGCGGCGGTGTGCCAGAGCTCGCCGACCGTGTGGATCACCACGGCGGTGAGGAGCACCGTCGCGGCCACCCACGCCGGTGTGCCCGCGGCCAGCGAGATCAGCGAGCAGGCGACGAGGAAGGCCGCGCCCGCTCGACGGTAGGCGTGGCCGCCGGCGACGGGCGAGTCGACATTGCGGCTGGCCCGCACCTGGAACAGGACGACGATGACGGTGCTGGTGAGCATCGTGCCCGCGATGAGCCAGTGCGGGGCGGTGGTGGCGTTGACCAGCCAGAGCGGAATGGCCACGGTCAGCACCTTGAACTGGATGGCCATGATGCCGTCGAGGGCGGTCAGCAGCAGGTAGGGGCGGTCGCGAAGAGCGATCGAGCGCGGGCCGTCGGCGACGGCGACGGGCCTGACCGGCGGGAGGAGGGCCAGGAGCGTCGCGGAGACGGCGAAGGCGATCGCGTTGCCGACGACCATGAGGTGGTAGGCGGTGAGGGTGCCGACCTGGACGACCCAGGCCGCTCCCACGGCGCCGAAGGAGATGCCGACGTTGGTCACCGCGCGGAGGTAGGCCCGGAACTCCTGCGGCCGGTCCCCCCCGTAGTGCTTGATGAGCGGGGAGCGGGCCGCCACACCGGCCGCCTTCGCCGCCGTGGCCGCGCTGACGACGAGGACGAACGGCCAGAAGCTGTCCGCCAGGACGAAGCCCGCCGTTGCCAGCCCCTGCACCGCGAGGGTGGCCATGTAGACGCCGCGTGCCCCGAGCCGGTCCGCCAGGTGGCCGACCGTCACGCCCAGAGCCAGCGCGAGCGCCCCGGCGATCCCGAGCCCGAGCCCGACCTGGCTCGCCGGAAGCCGCGCCGCCTCGGTGAAGTACAGCACTCCGCCGGTGAGATAGAGGCCGGAGCCGACGGTGTAGACGAAGTTCGAGCCCGCGAGGACGCGTTGGGGCCTGGTGCGCGGTAACAAAGGGGACATGACAGGACCCTACGTCGTCGGCGGGTGGCAAGGATCGGTAAGACTGTTGTGTGTTACTCGTAAGGGCAGGGCGGCCCGGCGGCGGCGCCCGGCCGGCATGCCGGGCCGATCGCGTCCGGCGCGCCGGGGGTCGCGCGGGGAGGGCCTTGCCAGGGTCAGTTGGGCCCAGGTAATCGATGACATGTGCGTTTAGCGTTGCGACATGAACAGCGGCAACCCGCTGGGTGACTTCCCCCGCGCCCGGCATACGAGTACCCCCACGCTCCCGGCTCATCTGCTCATCGGCAGGCGCGAGTTGCGGCAACGTATCGAAGAGCTGACGAGATCCGCGTTCACGGGCCAGGGCGGCGCGCTGGTGCTGGAGGGCGAGGCGGGCATCGGCAAGAGCGCCCTGCTGGCGTGCGCCCAGGACGCGGCGCCCGGGTTTCGGACGGTCCGCACGTCCGGGTCGGAGTTCGAGCAGGAACTGCCGTACTCCGCGCTGCACCAGATGTGTGTGCCGATGCTGAAGTACTTGGCCGAGCTGCCGGAGCGGCATCGCGACGCCCTGCGGGTCGCCTTCGGGCTGGCCGAGGGCACACCCGACCCGTTCCGTATCGGGCTGGCGGTCCTGGGGCTGGTGACGGCGGCGGCCCGGGAGCGGCCACTGCTGTGCTTGATCGATGACGCGCAGTGGGTCGACAGCGCGTCCGCCAGGGCCATGGTCTTCCTCGCCCGCCGGGTCGCGGCGGACCCGGTGGCGATGATCTTCGCGGTGCGCTCGACGCGTGCGGCCGACGGGCTCGGCGAGCTGCCACGGCTGCCGGTCCGGGGGCTGAGCGACGCGGACGCCAAGGTCCTGCTCGCGACCCGCTGCCCGTTCCCGCTCGATGACCAGGTCCGGGATCGGCTCGTCGCCGAGGCCCACGGGAACCCGTTGGCGCTGCTGGAGCTGCCGCGTGCCGGTGGTTTCGTGCCGCCCGACACCTCGTCGGTGCCGACCAGGATCGAGCACGGTTTCCAGGCCAGGCTGGCCGGCCTGTCCGCCGAGGCCCGGCTGCTGCTGCTCGTGGCGAGCGCCGACCTGACCGGCGACCCCGGCCTGCTCTGGACAGCCGCGCGTCATCTGGGCCTCGACGTGGCGCCGGCCAGCGCGGAGGCGGACGCGACGGGGCTGGTCGAGTTCGGCACCCGTATCCGTTTCAGCCACCCGTTGGCCCGTTCGGCGGTCTACCGCGCCGTCGAAGCCGGCGAACGCCGCGCGGCGCACGCGGCGTTGGCGGCGGTGACCGACCCGGTCACGGCGCCGGACCGCCGGGCCTGGCACCGCGCCCAGGCGAGCCCCGGCCCCGATGACGACATCGCCGACGAGTTGGAGAGGTGCGCGACGCGTGCCCAGGCGCGCGGGGGTGTGGCGGCCGAGGCCGCCTTCCTCGAACGCTCGGTGGCGCTGTCGCTGGCGCCCACCCGCCGGATCGAACGAACGCTGCGTGCCGCCCAGGCCAGCTTCGACGCCGGGGCTACCGGCAAGGCCGCTGACCTGCTCTCGCTCCTCGGCACCGCCACGCTGGGGGAGTTCGAGCATGCTGAGGTCGACGTGTTACGGGGCCGGATCGCCTTCATCCGGCACTGCGACGGCTCCGGACCGATGCTGATGGTGCGGGCCGCCCAACGACTGGCGAGCCTGGCCCCGGACCGGGCCCGTGACTGCTTCCTCGACGCCGTGGAGATGAGCCTGTCCGTCGGCCGGGGCGGCGCCGTCATCAACCAGGTCCTCACCGCGGCCCGGTGCATGGCGCCGTCACCGAGTTCGCCGGACGCCCTGGACGCCTTGATCAGGCTGGGCGCCGACGGGCACGAGGCCGCGGTTCCGCTGCTTCGCCAGGCTCTGTACACCATGGGCGACTCGTTCTGGACCCGGCGTCCCGCGCTGGCCATGATGATCGCCGTCGAGCTGTGGGACCTGGACACCCAGGGCGCCATCGGCGCGTGGCTGGTGAAGGCGGGCCGCGCGTCGGGATCGCCGCTGCTGCTGAGGCTCGGCCTGGCCCAGAAGGCGGTCGAGGCGAGCCTGGCCGGCGACATCGGGCAGGCGATCGCCATCACGGCGGAGGAGGCGGCGATCGCCGACGCGACCAACGCTCCCCCGCTGCTGTACCACCGGCTGCATCTCGCCGCGCTGCGCGGCGACCGCGACGAGGCGCTCAAACTGGGCGAGGCAGCCGCCGCGGCGCCGACCACCGCTGGCCCGGGACACGTCACCAACCTGCACTGGACCACGGCGATCCTCAACAACGGGCTGGCCGACTACCCGGCCGCACTGGCCGCGGCCCGCAGGGCCACCGAGCACGGTGCCCTGTTTCTCACCGGAGCGGCCCTGCCGGAACTGATCGAGGCCGCGGTCCGCTGTGGCGACCACACCGCCGCGGCGGGGGCCCTGGACTCCCTCACCGAACACACCCGGTCCAGCGGATCCGCCGCCGGCCGGGGGATCGCGGCCTACGCACGAGGGCTCGTGACCGGCGTCGAGGACCACTACCGGGAAGCCGTCGACCTGCTCACCGAGAGCCCGCTCCGCACCTATCTGGCCCGGGCGCACCTCTTATACGGCGAGTGGCTGCGGCGCCAACACCGCCGGCGGGAGAGCCGTGAGCACCTGCACACCGCCCATGAGCTGCTGTCCAGGGCCGGCGCTGAGGCGTTCGCCCGACGGGCCGCCGCCGAACTGGGCGCCATCGGCGAGAAGGTCCAGGCCCGGTCCGAGCAGACATACGAGAAGCTGACCATGCAGGAGCTTGCGGTCGCCCGCCTCGTCGCCCCGGGTGCCACCTCCAACGAAGTCGCCGCCCAGCTCTACATCAGCAAACGCACCGTCGACGCCCACCTGCGCAACATCTTCCGCAAACTCGGCATCAGCTCGCGCAGACAGCTCAAGGACCACCCCGACCTCGTCCTCAAGAACGCGCCCGACAACCGGTGAGAGGGCGCGTCACCGGCGCCCCCCGCCGGCCGTGCGGGGATTGACCGGTGGTTGACTGAGCCCCCACGTTCTCCCACGACCCGGCTCGTACCGAAAAACTATCGGGCCGGCTCCGTTCTTTGCCGGTGGGATATGCCTAGGCGCCGGCGCCGCCGAATAGGCAACTCATGCTGATGCGGCGGGATACCTCGCCGGCCCATAGTCGGACCAGGACCTCGAAGGACAAGCCGTCGGCGCCCATCTCACCGTTCTTGTCCGGCTTTCGGGTTCGTGCTTCCCCATGGCGCGCATGCGCGACGACGCACTCATGGCAACTCGTGGTGATCAACGATCGGCGGGAGAGAACATGCAGCAGCAGGCGGGCGGAACGGAAGGCCAGATCCGGAGCGCGTCCGAGCGGGACTGGACGCCCCTGTCCGATGCCGACCTGCGCGCCTACCAGACGGATGGCTACCTGCACTTACGCGGACTGTTCGACCCCGCGGAGGTGGCCCGCGGTCAGCAGCTGGTGAAGGACGCCCGGGAAAGCGGTACACCCACCATCGCCGAGCACGAGAGTTTCACCGATCGCCGGCACACGGTCCGGGTGCGCGACGCGATCGCCCATCACCCGGGCTTGGCGGAGTTTCTCGACCACCCCGGCCTGATCGGGCCCTTGGCATCGGTTCTCGGCCCGAGCGTGCAGGTCCTCGGCACCGAGATCTTCATTCGGGGACTGCATGACTCCCCACTGGAGTCGTGGCACACCGACGGGGGCGAGTACCTCCAGCGCATACGGCTTGAGGAGGCCAGCGTCAGCCTCCAGGTGAAGGCGCAGGTGTTTCTGAGCGACACCTCGGAGGACGACTGCGGCAATTTCCTGCTGATACCGGGAAGTCACCGCCGGATTCCCCGAAAGACCGTACCGAACTGCTACATCGAGGAACTCAACGACCCCTTCGAACGGGGGGAGATGCCGTCCGACGCGGTGACCGTGCACGCGGCACCGGGGGATGTCCTGCTGTTCCCGTACTCCCTCTGGCACGCCGTGGCGAAGAACACCAGGCGCCCCCGGGAGACCTTCATCTTCCGGTTCGGCCACCTGTGGCACCGTCCGCACGACTACCTCCAACAGCCACCGGAGGTACTGGACACGATGTCGGCGCGGCTGCGCCGGATGTTCGGCGACTTCGGTGACGACCCCCATCCCACCGACTTCTACAAGCCGCCTCAGCAGCGACAGGCCATGACCCTCGGAGCGGCGGCAGGCAGCCGGTGAGGCCGATCGCCCAGGCGGCCGGCGGCGTCGTGGCCGGGCCTGACGGCCGCGTTGTGGTCGTCTCCCAGCAGGGCCGTTCCTGGTCCCTGCCCAAGGGGCACCTGGAGGACGGCGAAGGGGGGCGCGAGGCGGCCGAGCGGGAGATCACCGAGGAGAGCGGGCTGGTGGACCTGCGACATGTCACCGAGCTCGGCTCCTATGTGCGGTCCGGCATCAGCGGTGACGGCACGATCCTGCCCGACCGGCTGAAGAACATCGAGATGCACCTCTACACCTCGGCCGGCGGCCCGCTGATCCCCACCGATCCCGACAACCCGTCCGCCGTCTGGGCCGACCCGGCGTCGGCGGCACGGCTGCTGACGCACCCAGCCGACGCGGCGTTCCTCGGCGCGTACGCCGCACGGATCCCGGCGGGCGACGGACCGCGAGCCGGCGCCACCCGGCCGGCGCACACGGCGGTGATTCTCGCCGCCGGTCTCGGCAGCCGGCTCATGCCCAGTACCGGAACCCTGCCGAAGGCATGCGTCCCGGTCGGCGGCGTACCGATCGTGGTGCGGGCGCTGGACGCCCTGAACGCCGCCGGGATCCACCGCGCCGTCATCGTGACCGGCCATCTGGCGCCCACCGTCACCGAGACCGTCCGCGGTCTGCGGCCCCGGTACGACGTGCGGTTCGTCACCAACGACCGGTACGCGACCACCGGCACGGCCGTCTCGCTGGCCACCGGGCTGGCCGCGCTCGACCCCCTGGAGATACCGGTGGTCGTCGAAGGGGACGTGGTCCTCGAAAGCGCGTCCTTCGAGCGGCTGTTGGCGCGGCCGGGCAGCAGCACCGGCGTCGAGGCGTACCGGCCAGGGCTGTCCGGGTCGTTCATGACCCTGGACGGCCGGGGACACGCCACCGGTGTCAGCCGCGCCGACTGGCGAGCGCCGGACACCGACGTGACCGACGGGTACAAGACCGTCAACGTCCATGTGTTCACCCACGCCGACCTGACCGGGACGGTGGCGCCGGCCCTGGCGGAGCTGACCGGTCGGGATCCCCGTGCCCACCTGGAGCATCTGCTGGCACGCTGCCTCGGCGCCGGGCTGTCCCTGGAGGCCGTGGACATGGCCGGGCTGCGCTGGTACGAGGTGGACGACGGCGCCGACCTGGCGGTCGCCGAGCGTCTCTTCGAGCCGGCGACCACCCCGTTCGATCGGCGGTAGCGGCGATGTGCGGAATCTGGGGCGCCGTCGGCACCGAGCGGACCGGACACGGCCTCAGCCGTGCGACGGCGCGGGACTGCGTCCGCCTGCTGCGGCACCGCGGGCCCGACGGCGACGGACTGTGGTGGACACCGGACGCCGTGCTCGGCCACACCCGGCTGGCCGTCTTCGACACCGGATCCCGGGCCGCCCAGCCGATGGCCTCCCAGGACGGCCGGCTGCGCATGGTGTTCAACGGGGAGATCTTCAACCACGCCGAGATCCGGGCCGACCTGGAGCGTCTTGGCCACCGCTTCGCCGGCACGGGCGACACCGAGGTGCTGCTCGCCGCCTACCAGCGATGGGGCCTCGACTGCCTGGACCGGCTCAACGGCATGTTCGCGCTGGCGGTCCTGGACCGCGCGGACGGCAGCCTCACCCTGGTCCGTGACCGGTTCGGCATCAAACCGCTCTACCACCTCCAGCGGGAGGGCCAGTTGGCCTTCTGCTCCGAGCCCAAGGGGCTGCTTCCCCTGCTGCCCGGACCGCCCACCCCGGATCTGACGGCGATGTCGGCCTTCCTGACGTTGCGTCACGTCCCCGCTCCCCGCACGCTCTTCGCGGAACTGCTCCAGCTGCCCGCCGGCTCCTGGCTGCGGTGGCGGGACGGAACCGTCCGCACCGGACAGTGGTGGGACCTGGCCGCACGACGCACCCGGCCGCCGCGTCCCTGGCGTCGAGCGGCCGTGTTGCGGCGCACCGTCGAAGAGGCCGTGGAGACCTGGAGCCGGTCCGACGTCCCGGTCTCCGCCTACCTCTCCGGCGGCCTGGACTCCGGCATCCTGACCGGCGAACTCGGGCGACTCGGCCGCTGCGTGGGCGCCTACACCGCGGAGTACGACGTGCCGGGCTACTCGGAGGCCGAAGGTGCCGCCGAGGTCGCCACCGCGCTGTCACTGCCGCTGACCGTGGTGGGCACCGAGGTGGCCGTCTCGCCCGAACAGCTCGCCGCCATGGTGCGCGTCCGCGACCATCCGCTCGGCATGCACAACGAGGTCGCGCTGATCCACCTGGCCGAGCGGGTGAGCTCGAAGGCCCGCGTGGTGCTCTGCGGTGAGGGCGCTGACGAGCTGTTCGCCGGCTACGGGCGGCTCTACCGGCTGCCCTTCGAGGCAGGCAAACGCCGTCTCCGCGACCTCCCCCACCTCCGCCGCCCTCCGGCCACCGGCTGGCGTCGGCAGGTGCGCTCCCGCGTGTTCGCCCAGCTCGTGGAGAGCTACTCCTACCTGCCGATGGATGTCAAACACGGCCTGCTGCGCGACGATGTCGCCACCCGGCTGGACGGCGACTCGGAGTTGCTGCGCACCCTGGAGCGCGAGTGGGACCGGCCGCGCCGCGTCGGCAGGCACCGCAGGCTCACCCACTTCATGGTCAAGGTGCATCTGCCAGGACTGCTGCACGTCCTGGACGGCACCGCGATGGCGGCCGGGGTCGAGAGCCGGGTGCCCTTCCTGGACCACCGCCTGGTGGAGTGGGCCTACCGGTTGCCGCAGCGCGACAAACTCCGCTGGCACGGACCGCTCGCCGCAGCGCGTGCCCTCACCGAGTCGCCCGGCCACTACAGCGAGCGGCGCGACACCACCAAGTGGCTGCTGCGCCGCGCCTTCGGCGACCGCGTCCCCGCCGCGGTCCTCACCCGCGCCAAGCGTCCCTTTCCCGCCCCGCTGGACGAGTGGCTCGCCAGGCCGGAGGCCGACGAGGTCGCCCGCCTGGTCCTGGACGACGGTGCTCGCCTGCACGACGTTCTCGACGCGGAGCGGCTGCGCCGGTGGTGGGCCGCGCGGGGGGACGGCCATCCGTCCTTCGGACGCCAGGCGTGGCTGCTGATCAACCTGGAGGTCTGGCTGCGGGTCTACTGCCCCCAGCCGGAATCCGTACCCGACGGCACTACCGAAACCGAAGAGGTCGTATGAGCCGGCTGCTGTTCAACCCGGGCCCGACCAACACCCGGGCCACCACCAAACAGGCTCTGGTGGTCGACGACATGTCGCACCGCGCCCCCGGTTTCCGGGCGCTCCTGGCCCAGGTGCGCGAGACCCTGCCGAGACTGCTGGGCGGCGAGGACGGATTCGAGGCGGTGCTCTTCGCCTGTTCCGGAACCGGGGCGAACGAGGCGGCCGTGAACTGCCTGCGCGGCCCGGTGCTCGCCCTGGTCACCGGCTACTACTCCGAGCGTCTGGCCCAGATCGCGGAACGCTCCGGCCTGGAGGTGCGGCGGATGCGCCTGGGCACGTTCGAAGGCGTCGATCCCGAGGCGGTGGCGGCCGAGTTGGACGCCGCGCCCGACATCCGGTCGCTGCTGTTCACGCACCACGAGACGGCCACCGGCGTGCTCACCCCGATGGCGGAGCTGAACCGTCTGGCGGCCCGACGCGGCGTGCTCAGCATGGTGGACGCCATCAGCAGCGTCGGCGCCCACCGGCTGGCGTTGGACGCGGAGGGGCCCGACGTGCTGACCGTCACCGCCAACAAGGGCCTCGAAGGCGTCCCCGGGGTGTCGTTCGTGGTGGGACGGCGCACGGTCCTGGAGAACGCCAGGCCGGGCCACAGCTACTACTTCGACCTCGCACGGCAGTTGCACGCGCAGCGCGGCGCCGAGGTGCCGTTCACCGTGCCCGTCCAGGTCGTCCACGCGCTGGCCGAGGCACTGAACCACTACGAGCTGGAGACTCCCGCCGGTCGAGCCGCCCGCTACGCGCTGACCGCCGGCATCATGCGCGACGGCCTGGTCCGCCGCGGGTACCGGCTGGTCGAGCTCCCCGCCGGCCAGCGCTCCGACGTGGTGATCCCGGTCCGGCTGCCCGCCGGGCTCGACTACGAACGGGTCCGCACCGAACTCGACCGCCTCGGCGTCGAGATCTACACTCCCGCCGAAGCCGTGGCCGGCGGATACTTCTTCCTCGCCACCATGGGGCCCATCGGCCAGTCGGACATCGAGCACTGCCTCGACGCGTTCACCGCCGCCTGCGAGCGGCAGGGCGTCCGGCCCGACGGTCCCCTCGAACCCGCCCGCCACCCGGCGCCGCCGACCGCCACCGCCGGGGAGCGGCGGGCGGCGCCGTCCACGGCCGGGGAGAGCCGCTCATGAGCGGGCCGCCCATCGCCAAGGCGCCCCTGTCGCCGACCTCGGGGCTCAACGCCCGGGTGCGCGAACTGCTCGCCGAGGGGCACGACATCTCCGTCCTCACCGCGGGTGAGCCGCCGGGCCCTCCGCCCGAGCACGTCCGCGCCGCCGCCGCACGCGCCGCGCAGTCCCCCACCGGCCACGGCTACGGGCCGCCCGCCGGCATGCCGGAGCTGCGCGCGTGGGTGGCGGCGGCCACGCCGGCCGCCGGGGACTCCCTCGACCTGGGGAACGTCGTGGTCACCGGGGGCGCGAAGTCCGCGCTGTTCGCCACCTTCCTGGCCCTGCTGGCCCCCGGCGACGGCGTACTGGTGCCGACGCCCTCCTGGCCGACATACGGTCACGCGGTCCGGCTGGCCGGCGGCCGGACGCTCACCGTCCCGACCACCTCGGACTCCGGCTTTCAGCCCACCGTCGAACTGCTCGACCAGCACCACGACGACGCGGTCCGGCTCCTCCTGCTCTGCTCGCCGTCGAACCCGACCGGGGCGGTGCTGGCCGCCGACCGGTTGCGGGAGATCGGGGCCTGGTGCGCCCGGCACCGGGTGACGGTGGTGCTGGACCAGATCTACGGCCGACTCGGCTGGACCGATCCCGGTCGACCGGCGCGCGCCGTGCTGCGCGAGGCGGGCGCGGACGTCGTGGTGGTCGACGGGGTGTCGAAGACCTACGCGATGACGGGTTGGCGGATCGGCTGGCTGGTGGCGCCGACGCCCGTCGCGGGGGCCGTGACGGCGGTCCTGTCGCACACCGCCAACCACCCCAACCGGATCGCCCAGACGGCGGCTCTCGCCGCCCTCGAAGGCGACCAGGAGCAGGTGACACGGCTCCGCGGCCACCTGTTGGACAACCGCGCACGGCTGGGCCGGACTCTCGCGGCGGTGCCCGACGTCCTCGACTACCGGGAGCCGGAGGGCGGCTTCTACGCCTTCCCCTCGCTGGCCCCCCTGCTCGCGCACCGGCCCGAGCTGTCCGACGCGGCGACCGTGGCCCGGATGCTGCTCGACGAGGCGGGCGTGGCGGTCGTCCCCGGTGGCTCCTTCGGCGCCCCCCAGCACCTGCGTGTCTCCTTCGTCGAACCGGCGGCGGAGTTCGAGCGCGCGGTCACCCGCATGACCGGCTATCTGAAGACCCGCTTGCGAGGATAGGACCCCACCGTGTCTCTGCGCTTTCCTTCCGAACCTCACCAGGACAAGGCGCGAATCTTCCGGCAACGGCTGCTCAGCGGGCGGCTCCAGAGAGCCGTCGGCGTGCATGACGGCTTCACCGCGCTGCTCGCCGGCCGGCACTCCTACGACGCCCTCTGGGTGAGCGGCCTCGGCATCTCAGCGGCGCACGGGCTGCCGGACGCGGGCATCCTGTCCATGGCCGACTTCCTGGCCGCCGCCCGGATCGCGGACCGGGCCTCGCGCCTGCCCGTGATCGCCGACTGTGACAGCGGCTTCGGGGACGTCAACAACATCGTCCACCTGGTGCGCGAGTACGAGGCGGCGGGCATCGCCGCCGTCTGCGTCGAGGACAAGAACTTCCCCAAGCGCAACAGCTTCAGCGACGGTCAGGAACTGGCCGACCCGCACGAGTTCGCCACCAAGATCCTGGCGGCCAAGAAGGCCCAGCGGACCGCGGACTTCACCGTCATCGCCCGGGTAGAGTCCCTGGTCGCCGGAGCCAGCCTCGACGACGCCCTGTACCGCGCCGACCTCTACACGGCCGCCGGCGCGGACGCCGTCGTCATCCACTCCAAGTCCAAGACCGCGGACGAGGTGCTCGCCTTCGCCCATCGGTTCCACCCGAAGCACCCGGACGTGCCACTGATCGTCATCCCCACCACCTATCCGCTGGTCTCCGAGGAGGAGCTCGCCGCGGCCGGTGTCTCCGTGACCATCTACGCCAACCAGATGCTGCGGGCCTTCGTCACCGCCGCCGACGACGTCCTCGCCAGGATCGCCACCGACCGCACCGCCGGCGGTGCGGACACCCAGCTGATCGACGTCCGGCAGATCCTCGACCTCATCGGCACCGGGGCCGTGTCCGAGAACAGCACGTGGTTCGACGAGACCGCCGAGCTGTCCCGCGCCGCCACCGCACGTACCTGAACCAGCACCCTTGTCGGCTCCCAGGGAACAGGACGACTCCTCATGGACGAGAACGAACTCGCCTCCACAGCACGCGCCATGCGGCATTTCGTGATGTCGGCCAACCACCACGTGGGCGGCAGCCTCTCACCCGTCGACTTCCTCACCACGCTCTACTTCACGGGGGACTACCGGCTCGACGTCTCCCACCGGCTGGCCCCCGACCGTGACAAGTACGTGCACTCCAAGGGGCACGCCGCGGCGGCGCACTACTTCGCGCTGTGGCTGCACGGCTACCTCGGTGACGTGTCGCTCGACGAGCTGCTGACCTTCGGCGCCGTCGGGCACCGGCTGCCGCGCATCCCGCAGATGCAGCATCCGCGCGGCCTGGAGATGACCACAGGGGCCCTCGGCCAGGGCCTGTCGTTCGCCAACGGCCTGGCCCTCGCGGACCGCCAGGCCGGCCGCGACACCCAGACCCTGGTGCTCCTCGGCGACGCGGAACTGAGCGAGGGACAGGTCTGGGAGTCGGCGCAGACCACCGTGCGCCTGGGCCTGGAACGCGTCACGGTGGCCGTGGACGCCAACGGCTTCGGCAGCCATATGAGCACCCCGCGCGACTCCATCGCCTCGTGGTGGCAGGGCTTCGGCTGGAAGGTCGTCGAGGTCGACGGTCACGACCTGACCGCCGTTCGCCAGGGCCTGGCCCGCACCCGGGAGGAGGCGGACCCGAGCGTCCTGCTGCTGCGCACCACCAAGGGCCACGGGCTGCTCCCGCCGTACCGCGACAGCCCCAACGCGGGTGGCGAGGTGCCCGCCGAGTACCGGCCGCCGTACGACCTCGAAACCGATGTGGCGGAAGCCGTCCGGCTGGTGGGCGCGCGCTTCCCCGGGGCCGCCCCCGCCCGCCGCGAGCCGCTGGCCGAACCCGTCGACCCGGCGCGCACGAGCCCGGCCATCGCCTGGGACACCGCCCGCAACCCGGCCGGCCAGAAGATCGTCAGCAAGAAGTTCGCCGAGGAGCTGGTGGACCATCTCACCCCGGGTGGCGACCTGCTCGTGGTGTCACCCGACGCGATCCGCAACTCCGGGCTGCTGCCGCTGCTCGACGCGCACTCCTCCTGGACCTGGGACAACCCGACAAGCCCGGTGCTGGAACACCAGATCGCCGAGCAGGACGTCGCCTCGCTGGCCGCCGGAGCCACCGCGGCCGGGCTGCGCACGGTGGTCTTCCTGATGGAGGGCTTCGTCTGGCGCATGGTGGACTCGATCCGACAGTCGATCTGCTTCCCCGGCATCCCCGTCGTGGTGGTGGGCACCTCCGCGGGTCTTGGCGACGAACTCGGCCAGATGGTGCAGTCCGACGCGTGCTTCGCCGCCATCCGCAACCTGCCGGGTCTGACGGTCCTGGAGGCCAACGACATCAACGAGGCCAAGGTGCTCTTCGACGAGGCGCTGGAACTGGGCACCCCGGTCTATCTGCGGCTCGCCCACGAGGCGTTGCCCGTCCTGGCGGACCTCACCGAGGTGGCCGCCCGGGACACCTCCAGCGGTGTCTGGACCGTCCGCGAGGAACCGGATCCCCAACTGGTCGTGCTCACGGCGGGATCGATGGTCCCCCAGACGCTGGCGGCGGCCGACCGGCTCGCCGCCGAGTCCGGCAGCCGTATCCGGGTGGTCAACGTCTTCTCGGCCAGTCGGTTCGCCGACCACGACGTGGACTTCCGGCGTGCCGTCGTCCCGTTGGACGTCCCCTCGCTCAGCGTCCACAACGGACCGCCCTCGGTTCTCGGGGAGTTCCTCTCACCCCGCTCCACCGCCCTCGGTCTCACCGACTACGGCATGCACGGCAAGCCCGTCGGTGATCTGTACGACGCCTGCGGGCTCGGTGTCGCCGACATCGTCCTGGCGGCCCAGAAGCTGCTCTCCGATGGCTGACGCCGTCGCGGCTCCGCGCCCGGCCCACCCGGTGCCGCGACGCCGGCTGGGCCGGGAGCTGAGCTCTTCCGCCGTGGCTCTCGGCTGCATGGGGATGAGCGAGTTCTACGGCCCCGCGGACCGGACGGAGTCCATCCGCACCGTCCAGGCCGCCGTGGACGCCGGGGTCACGCTGTTCGACACCGCGGACGTGTACGGCCCGTTCACCAACGAACGGCTCCTCGGCGAGGCGCTGCGCGGCCGGCGCGACCAGGTGCTGATCAGCACCAAGGCCGGTCAGCTGCGCAGCGCCGACGACCCCGGCTACCGGGGCCTGGACGGCAGCCCCGGCCACATCCACCGGGCCTGCGACGCCAGCCTGGAGCGGCTGGGGGTGGACGTCATCGACCTGTACCTGCTGCACCGGGTGGATCGGAAGGTCCCCGTCGAGGAGACGGTCGGCGCGATGGCCGACCTTGTCGCGGCGGGCAAGGTGCGCGCCATCGGCCTGTCCGAGGTACGGGCGGCCACCCTGCGGCGCGCGGCGGCCGTCCACCCGGTGGCCGTCGTCCAGAGCGAGTACTCCCTGTGGTCCCGCGACGTGGAGGACGAGCTCCTGCCCGCGCTCAGGGAGGTGGACGCGGGGCTGATCGGCTACGCCCCGCTGGGCCGGGGATTCCTCACCGGCCGGCTCGACGTGGCCCGGTTGGCGGACGACGACTACCGAAGGGGGCTGCCCCGGCTGCGGCCGGGGAACATCGACCGGAACGAGGAGCTGCTGCTGTCGTTCGTCCGGCTGGCCCGTGCCTGGGACATGGCCCCCGCCCAGCTCGCGCTGGCCTGGGTGCTCGCCCGTGGGCCGAACGTGGTGGCGCTGACCGGCACCACCAGGCGATCCCATCTGACGCAGAACCTGGCCGCCGCCTCGATCCCGCTGACTCCCGAACAGTTGACCGAGCTCGACGTGCTGTTTCCGCCCGGCGCCGCCGCCGGCGACCGGTACGCCAACCGCACGACCATCGACGGCTGATCACCCGGCACGGCCCCGGAAGGACGAGAAGTGAGAAGCAGTCGGCAGCGCCCCTGCCCGCCTGCCATGATGGGAAAGGGAGGTGGGCATGTCGGTCGGCAGACCACCGTTCAGTGAGCCCCTGACCGCGCATCAGGTGCCGGACGTGATGAAGATGTTCCGCACCGCCGCCGCCCGGGACCCGGATGCCGAGGCCGTGGCGAGCGCGCAGGAGGCGATCACCTACCGCGCGCTCGACCGCGAGGCGGACGCCATGGCAGGTCTGCTGGCGGAGCGGGGCGTTGACGAGGGAGCTCTCGTCGCGGTGGAGAACGACGGAACCCCGCGGTCGATCGCCGCACTGCTGGGCGTGTGGCGTGCCTCCTGCGCCGCCATGCCGCTGGATCCAGCCCTCACCTCGGGCCGCCGCCAGAACATGCTGGAGGTCGCGCGCCCTGTCGCGGTGATCACGGCGGGCGAGCCGCGTCAACGGGACACGGTTCGGCTGTTACCGGCCGCCGGGCCGGGTTTCGAGGGGACCAACGAACCCGCCCCCGGCGGTTATGTCTTCTTCACCTCCGGCAGCACCGGCGAACCCAAAGCGGTGATCGGCACGGCGCGAGGGCTCGGTCACTTCGTGGCCTGGCAGCGGGACACGTTCGCGGTGGGCCCGGGTGACCGCTTCGGCCAGTCGACCCGCTGGTCGTTCGACGTCATGCTGCGCGAGGTGTGCACCCCTCTCGTCAGCGGTGCCACGCTCTGCCTGCCGGGTCCTGGCTCCCTCGACGCGCGCCGGGTGTTCGCCTTCGCACGCGGCCAAGCCGTCACCGTCCTGCATGTGGTGCCCTCGTTGGTACGCCGCTGGCTGCGCTCGCCGGAGTCCGACGAAAGCGCCGTCCCCAGCCTTCGCGCCACGTTCTTCGCCGGCGAGCCCCTGGAGGGCGCGTTGGTACGGCAGTGGCGTGAGCGGGTGTCACCGGTGTCGGACGTCGTCAATCTCTACGGCCCCACCGAGACCACCCTGGCCAAGTGCTACCAGCGAGTGCCGCCCGAGGTCCCCGACGGCCCCTTGCCTGTGGGGTCCCCCATGCCCGGGTGCGAGGTGGCCCTGATGGTCCCCGGCTCCTGGGAGCGCCCCGCCGAGAACGAACCCGGTGAGATAGTCCTGCGGACCCCCTACCGATCGGCGGGTTACCTCCGCTCCCCCGCGGCCTTCACGCCCAATCCCTTCCGCGACGACGACTCGACGGACCTGCTCCACCGCACCGGCGACCTCGGCGCGTTCGACGACTCGGGACGGCTGCACGTACTCGGGCGCCTGGACGACCAGGTGAAGGTGAGGGGCGTCCGCATCGCGCTGGGCGAGGTCGCGCGGGCCCTGGAGGCGCTCCCCGAGGTGGTCCAGGCATCCGTGGTCGACCACCGGGTCGACGGCGAGACACGGTTGGCCGCCTATGTGACGCTCAGGACAGCGGGCCTGAGCGCCGGAGAGCTCAGGCGCGCCGTCGGCGACTCGCTGCCCACGGCCGCCGTCCCGCACGCCGTCACCGTCCTCGACGAGCTGCCCCTGCTTCCTCAGGGCAAGGTCGATCGGGACGCGCTGCGCGGACGGGCCGCTTCGTCCCCCGTGGCGGAGGTCGCGGCACCGGACCTCCCGGCGCCGGCCCTGGGGACGACGGCCCCTGACATCCTCTCCACAGTGTCCAAGATCTGCGCGATCGCGCTCGGGACCGAGGGCATCGCGGACGACGCGGACCTCTTCGAGCTGGGCGGGGACTCCATGGCGGCACTGGAGATCGCCACCGCTCTTGAGGAGGTGTTCGCGGTCGATATCGGGCTGGGACTGGTCTTCAGGGCGCCCACGGTCGGGGAGATCGCCGAGTCCGTCGCATCGCTGCTCACGACCGAGGGAAAAGACGAACAGTGACACTCAGCTCCCCCGTGCTCGCCTCGTGGAACCAGCGGCACCGGCTGCGCCAGACGGTCAACGACGCCGCCACCGGGGTGTTCAACCCCCATCACTGCGTCATGGCGTTCCAGGTCGAAGGCCCGTTGGAGCTGGCCGTGCTCGACCGGGCCTGGAGGATGCTCCAGCTCCGTCACCGGGGCCTGCTCAGCACCTTCGACGACGACAACGACACCTGGCGGCCAGGGGCGTTGACCGAGCCGGCGACGCTCGTCGTCCCGTCCCTCGACCAGGCTCCCGCCGACGCCGGCGGGGCGGACGCGACCGTCGCCGCCGCGGCCCGGGCGGCGATCGTCGGCGCGGCCTCGCAACCGTTCGAACCCCACCACGGCCCACTGGCCCGGATGGTCGCCGTCCCGATCACGCCACTCCGTCACGAGGTGTGCCTCGTGGTCGATCACCTGGTCAGCGACGGGTGGTCCTGCGACGTACTGCTCCGGGACCTTCGCACCCTCTACCGGCAGGAAGCCCTCGGCGAACCCGGCGAACCGCCGGGGATCGAGATGTCCTTCCCCGACTTCGTGGCCCGCCAGAACAGTTATCTCGAATCGCCGGCAGGGCTCGCCGCCCGGCGGCGTATCGCCGCCGCGCTGGAGACCGTCGGGGTGCTTCCCCGCGTCGAGATCCAAGGCTTCTCGGGTGCCGCACCCATCCGGCACGATCGCCTCGCGCGTTTCGCCGGCCAGCTCGACGCCGACCTGTACGACGGTCTGCTGCCCGCCAGCAGGAGCACGCGCCTGACCCGGTTGAACCTGGTGCTGGCCGCGTTGCAGGCCGCCCTGGAGGAACTGTCCGGCCAGTCCACCGTCGGGACGAGCATGACCACCGCCAATCGGTCCAGCGCCAGGGTCCGCAACACCGTCGGTTGGTTCGCGAGCAAGGTGATCGTGCCCAGCCGGCCGGGGCGCCTCCGGGATGTCGAGGGCTATCTGGGGAGCTTCTCCGAAAGCCTGATCGCGGCCATCGAGGCGTCCAAGGTCCCCTGGCCGACGCAGATCCACGATCTGGCGTCCGAGGGCTTCGGTCACCAGGGCCAGGTCCCCTATGTGTCCTTCAACGCCAAACCGGCCCGGATGCGTACGACCACTCCCCCGGATCTGTTCACCGGCACGCACAGCCGACGGATCCCGCTGCGGGTCGGCTGGCAGGACGCCGGTATCGCCACGTACTGGGAGGAACACGAAGGCGTCCAGATGGCGGCCGACTACAAGACCGACTGGTACTCCGGCGCCGACGTCGCCGAGCTCTGGGACCGCACCCTCCGACACGTCAAGCTGTTCGGCTCGGCCTTCGCCGCTTGACCGGCGTGGCCCACCACACCCTCCAGGCGTCGGCCTCCGAGAGGGACGCCCCGACCGAGGAGTCTCCGCACGACATGCACGTCCTCATGGTGAACTCGGGCCGCGTCGAAGTCATCGATCACCTGCCGGCGGACGCCGATGTCACCGTCGTCACCGAAGCCTCGTACACCCACCGCTATCCGGCCGGCACGCGGATCCAGACGGTCCCGGACATCGCCGACCTCACCTCGCTCCGCGCGGTGGCTCTTCGCGTCGACCGCGAGCGCCGGATCGACCGCGTGCTGGCCTCGTCCGAGCGGAGCCTCCAGGGAGCCGGATATCTCAGGTCCTTCCTCGCCCTGCCCGGGACGCGCTACGACGTGGTCAACCGCTTCTCCAACAAGCTGGCCATGAAGACAGCCCTCAGGGCGGCCGGTGTGCCGCTCACCGACTTCCGTGGCATCGCCACCCTCGAAGACATCCACACCGTCGCGACCGAGTGGGGCTGGCCGCTGGTCGTCAAGCCCGCCCTCGGCGCCGGCGCCCAGGACACCTTCGTCCTGCGCGGCTCCGCCGATCTCGACGTCCTGGTCACGACGGAGCGGGGTGACGGGCTGCGCGGCGCGGACTACCCGCTCCTGGTCGAGCGCTTTGTCGACATGACGGCCGAGTACCACTGCGACGGGATCGTCCGGTCCGGGCGGACCGACTTCCTCGCGGTGTCGAGCTACCTGAGCCCACTGCTCGAACGTGCGGAGCGGTTCATCGGCTCGTATGTCCTCCCCCCTTCGCATCCGGATATCGAGGCCGTCCGAGACCTGCACCAGGCGACGGTCACCGCGTTGGGCCTCGAAACGGGTGTGACGCACATGGAGCTGTTCAGGACCGCGCACGGTCTGGTCGTCAGCGAGATCTCCTGTCGGCCCGCCGGCATGGGGGTGGTCGACGGGATCGCGCTCCAGACCGGGGTGAACCTCTGGGACGCCTTCGTCGCAGCGGAACTCGGCCGCACCCCCTCGGTGGTTCCGCTGACGCCCGCGCGCGACGGCATCGTCGTCAACTGCACCCTTCCCGTCCGCCCCGGCCGCATCACGCGGCTCTCCTCGGCCGCGTCCCTGTCCGAGGTGGCCGAGGTGACCCGGGTGACGATGAAGGCCGGCGTCGGCGATGTCATCGGCCCACGCCTGATGACGACCTCGACCACGGGGCTCGTCCTGCTCGAAGTGGCCGACGAGCGCCAGCTGCGTCAGGCCGTCCACCGACTCATGGGCCGGTACGTGCTCGAAGTCGAGCCCACCTGACCGAACGGCTGGCCGGCTCAACGGGGAGGGCCACGGGTGTTTTCTGCCTAGAGGAAGTTCCCCAAGTTCTATTTCTCAAGGGCGGAAGCCGTGAGAGATTGAGCCCATGGCAGCACAACAGCGTGGACTCAACGACGGGCCGGTCCTGGTGGTAGGGGGCGGTCCGGTCGGGATGGTGGCCGCCGCCTGGCTGGCCCGGCTCGACGTGCCGGTCGTCCTGATCGAGGCCGAGGACGAGCCGAAGACCGACTGGCGGGCCTCCACCTTTCACGCGGCGACCCTCGAACTCCTCGACGATCTCGGCGTCGCCGAGCAGATGCACGCCGAGGGTCTCCGCGTGCCGATCTACCACTTCCGGGACCGCGTCGAGGGGCTGATAGCCGAGTTCGACTTCCGGCTGCTGGCGGACGAGACGCCGTACCCCTACCGGCTTCAGCTTAACCAACAGCACCTGGTGCGGATGCTCCACCAGCGGTTGCGCGCCACCCCCCAGGTGGAGCTGCGCTTCGGCTCCCGGGTCTCCGGCGTCCGCCAGCGGCCCGGCGGCGGCGTCACGGTGGTGGTCGAAACCGCCGGTGGCAGCGAGGAGTTGACCGGCTCGTACGCGATCGGCGCGGACGGGGCCGGCAGCACGGTGCGCGCCGCGCTGGGCGTCGGATTCACCGGATTCACCTACCCCGAGCGCTTTCTGATCGCCAGCACCTCCGTCGACCTCGCGCAGGTGCTGCCGGGGATCGCCGAGGTCAACTACGTGGCCGACCCCCGCGAGTGGCTCTTCCTGCTGCGCACCCCCGAGTCCTGGCGCGCGGTCTGGCCGGTGCCGGCCGAGCAGAGCGAGGCCGAGGCGCTGGCCGAGGAGACGCTGCGCCGGCAGTTCCAGGGGGTCGCTCCCCGCCCCGAGGGCTATCCGATCATCGACCGGCAGCTCTACCGGGTGCACCAGCGGGTCGCCGAGACCTTCAGGGTCGGCGACGTGCTGCTGGTCGGCGACGCCGCTCATATCAACAGCCCGATGGGGGGCGTCGGCCTCAACAGCGGCATCCATGACGCGGTCGACCTGGCCCGCCGCATCGGCCGGATCGCGACCGGCGACGTCGATGCCGACGCCGAGCTGGACACCTTCGCGGAACGCCGGCACCGGGTCGCGGTCGAGTACGTCCAGGCCGACACCCAGCGCAACACCGAGCGGCTGCGGGAGACCGACGAGACGCGCCGCCGCGCCGCGCACGCCGAGATGCGCGCCATCGCCGCCGATCCCGACCGGGCCCGTGACTACATGCGCCGGGTCTCGCTCCTGGAGAGCGTGCGCCGCTTCGGCATCGGCCTTCCCCCCGGGCGGGCGGCCGAGATCGCCGGCAACCGCGCGCCCTGACCGGTGCCCCACCCGTCCACCGAGCACGGCCCGACATCCGCACATCCGCCAACGAGCTGGAGGTTCCCATGTCCACCGCCGAGGAGACCCCCAAGGCCGGGGAGTCGCAGACGACCGATCCGGAGCTGAGTGCCCTCTACCGGGACATCGAGGCCGCCGGGTTGCGCCCGCTGTGGACCATCACCGAGCAACTGCTCACCCCCACGCCCCGCCCCCGTGCGGTGCCCTGGCTCTGGCGGGCCTCGGCGCTGCGCCCGCTGGCCGAACGCGCCATCCGGCTGGTCCCGGTGGAGCGCGGCGGCGAGCGCCGGGTGCTTTCGCTGACCAACCCGGGTCTCGGCGGCCGGCCCTACGCGGCGGGGACGCTCTGGGGCGCGCTCCAGTGTCTGGGCCCCCGGGAGACCGCCCCCGCCCACCGCCACACCCCGGGCGCCATCCGGTTCGTCACCGAGGGCGAGGGCGTGTGGACCACGGTGGACGGCGACGCCTGCGACATGCGCCCCGGCGACCTGGTGCTGACCCCCGGGGGTGCCTGGCACGACCACGCCAACGGCGGCGACGGGCACATGTACTGGTTCGACGGCCTCGACCTGCCGATGATCGAGGCCCTGGACGCCGTCTTCTTCGAGCAGCACCCCGAGCTGCGGCAGCCGGTGGCCGGCGAGCACAACCGCTCCGAGCGGGAGTTCCTGGCGGACGGCGGCGCGCCGGCGGAGACCATGGTGGCCGGCGCGGTGCGCGGCCCGCTCGACCCGGAGCCCTCACGGCTGCTGGTCTACCGCTGGGCCGAGACCGATCGGCGGCTGACGGAGCTGGCCGCCGCGAGCGAGGAGCCCCTGGTGAGCCTGGAGTTCACCAATCCGTGCTCGGGCGCCAGCGTGCTGCCCACCCTCTCCTGCGGGATGCACCGGCTGGTGCCGGGCGGCGCGTCCCGTCCGGTGCGGCGCAGCGGCAACCGCGTCTACGTGGCCTTCCGGGGCAGCGGCCACAGCGTGCTCGACGGGCGTCGCTTCGACTGGCGGCCAGGAGACATGTTCGTGGTCCCGTCGTGGGCGGCCGAGGAACACCACAGCGCCGAGGGCGCCGACCTCTTCTCCCTCGGCGACGATCCGGTGCTCCGCGCGCTGGGGGTCTACCGCGAGGAACGCCTGTCGGCGGCGCAGGAGATCACCGATGTCTTCCGCTGACCCCACCCCCCGGCCCGCCGTGGCCGGGCACCCCGACCCACCCGACCCACCCGTCCGGCCGGCCCTGGCCGGCGGACCGAAGGAAAGCAGGACGAGATGAAGCTGGTGCTCTTCGACGACCACCGCCTGGGCGTGGTGGACGGAACGGGGGAGCGGGCGCGGGTGGTCGACGTCACCGACGCGCTGGGCTGGCCGCACGATCCGGATCCGCTGACCGCCGGCTGGTGGCGCCGGCTCTGCCGGGACTTCCCCGAGGCCAGGGGGCGCCTGGCCGAGGCCGCCGAGGCCGGCGAGAGCCGGCCGCTGGAGACGGTGCGGCTGCTGGCCCCGGCCGTCAACCCCAGCAAGATCGTGGCCTGCGCCTGCAACTACGCCGACCATGTCGCCGAGATGCACGGCGTGCAGGAACGCACGCTGGGCGGCGTGGAGTCCTGGATGATGGACTTCGACGTCTTCCTGAAGTCGCCTTCGTCCCTCTCCGGGCCCGCCGACGACATCGTCCTGCCCGAGGAGATCGTCGCGGCCGGACAGGAGATCCACCACGAGTCCGAGCTGGTGATCGTGGTGGGCACGGGCGGCCGGGACATCCCCGAGGCGCGGGCGCTGGACCATGTCCTGGGCTACACCCTCGGGTTGGACATCACGGTCCGCTCGGCGGCCGACCGCTCCCGCCGCAAGAGCTACGACACCTTCAGCCCGCTCGGCCCGGTGCTGGTCACCGCGGACGAGATCGGGGATCCGGGTGCGCTGGAGATCCTGCTGGACGTCAACGGCGGCAAACGTCAACACGTCAACACCAGGGACCTGTTGACGCCGGTGCCGGCGATCGTCTCCTACGCGTCCCGGATGATGACGCTGCTCCCCGGCGACCTGATCTTCACCGGGGCGCCGCCCGGCGTGGGCGCGATCGAGCCGGGCGACACCGTGCGCGCCTCGATCACCGGGGTGGGGGCGATGACCCTCGCCGTCCGGCAGGGCTGACGGTGTCCGGAGGGTCCGGCGCAGGCAGTTGTTCCCGTCCGCCGGACCCTCAACAGAAAAGAACTGAGTTAGAATTCTTCCATGTCGAATGATGTGCACGGAGTGCGCCCGGCCACCGCCCCGTCCGACGGGGCCGGTTCGGGCGCCAGCTCGGTGGACAACGCCCTGCGGCTCCTCGAACTGATCGGGGAGCGGCAGGCGTTGCGCGTCTCGGAGGCCGCCACCGAGCTGGGCGTCGCCCCCTCCACCGCGCATCGGCTGCTCAACGCCCTGCGCCGGCGCGGCTTCGTGCTCCAGGAGAAGCCGAACACGGCCTACCGTCCCGGCCCGGTGCTCAACGAGATCGGGCTGGCCGCCATAGGGCGGGTGGACATCCGCCAGGTGGCCAGGCCGGTGCTTGAGGAAGTGCGGAACCGCACCGAGGAGACGGTCAGCCTCACCCTCCTTGAGGGGCGCAACGTCCGCTTCATCGACTGTGTGGAGAGCCCTCGCGCGGTCCGCGTCGGCAACCGCACCGGGGTGGTGCTCCCGGCGCACTGCACGGCCGCCGGCAAGGCGATCCTGGCGGCCATGCCCGAGTCCGAGCTGGGCCGCCGGTTCGCGACGGCGGAGCTGGCCTCCCGAACCACCTTCTCGATCACCGAATGGCGCGCCCTGGCGGCCGAGTTGGCCGAGATCCGGCGGTTGGGCTACGCGGTCAACTTCGAGGAGGGCGAGCTGGGGATCTCCGCCGTCGCCGCCGTCCTGCGGGACCGCGCCGGCACGCCGCTCGCCTCGGTGGCCGCCGTGGTCCCGGCGCATCGGCTCTCCTCCCGGGAGCAGGCCGAGGCGCTGGCGACACGGCTGTTGGTCGCCAGGGACCAGCTCCAGGAGACGCTCCGCGGCCAGTTCACCAACTGACCCGGCTCGGTCCCGCCCCCTTCCAGGGGCGGGACCGAGCCGTTCAGTCCGCCACGGAGCGCTCGTAGTCCAGGTCGGCGTCGGTGAGGCCGATCTCCCGCATCATCGCGTGGACGGTCTCGATCGACTCCCGGTCCGTGCCGCCCCGCCACACCGGCAGGTTCATCCGGCCGGCCAGCTCGGGCGACAGGTCGCTGATCTCGGGGAGGGCCTCCCGGAAGGCGTCCGGGTCCTCCCGCACGGACCGGGCCGTCCGCTCGACTCCCGCGCGAAACGCCGCCACCAGCTCGGGATCGTCCGCCACCCGGTCCGAGGTCATCAGGTAGGTGCCTATCTGGAGCCCGGGGCGGGTGTTGACGTAGGGGCTGGCCAGCACCCGAAGGCCCTGGGAGCGGCCGATCGAGGCGAACGGCTCGATCAGCAGGCCCGCGTCCACGTCCCCGCGTTGGATCGCCGCCGGGATGTCGGGCAGCGGCATCTCCACGAACCGGACGTCGTCGTTGGACAGGCCGGCCTCGGCCAGCACCGAACTGACCACGACGTCGTTGATGTTCTGGAGCGAGTTCACCGCGATCCTGGCCCCGTCCAGGTCCCCCGCCTCGGCGATCGGGCTGTCCTCGGGGACCACGAGCGAGGCGAAGTCGTGCTCCGGGTCGTCGGCGGTCGAGGTGCCGGCCGCCACCATCTGGATGGGCATCCGCCGCCCCATCGCGATCATCGCCGAGACCACGTTGGAGCCGGCCACGTCGATATCGCCGCTGAGCAGCGCCGGGATCACGCTCGCGCCACCGCTGGACGGGCTCACCCGGAGGTCCACCCCCTCGTCGGCGAAGTACCCCTGGGAGACGCCGTAGGCGAGGAACGAGGACGGCACGCCGGCGGTCTCCGAGACCACCAGGGTGTCGCCGTCCCCGCCGCCGGAGACGTTGGCCCCGGACAGATCGCCGCCGTAGTCGCTACAGGCCGCCGTGCTGAGGACCAGCAGCCCGGCGAGCGCGCCGGCCAGCGCGCCCGTCCTGGCCCGCCGCCCGCTCACGCGGCCACCGCCCCGCCGTCGATCGCGGCGAACAGCTCGCCGCGCAGCCGGGCGAACTCCGGGTTCTCCTTGGTGCGCACCTGGTCCCTGGGACGCGGCAGGTTCACCGTCACCTCGTGGCCCACATTGGCCGGCGGGCGCAACACCAGTACCCGGTCGGCGAGGTAGACCGCCTCGTCGATGTCGTGGGTCACGAACAGCACGGTGACCCCGTACTGCTCCCAGACCCGCAGGAGCAGGTCCTCAAGACCGGACCTGGTCTGGGCGTCCACCGAGGCGAACGGCTCGTCCATCAGCAGGATGCGGGGGCGGTAGGCCAACGCCCTGGCGATGGCCACCCGCTGCTGCATGCCGCCGGAGAGCTGCCAGGGGAAGCGGTCGCCCCGACCGCCCAGGCCCACCGCCTCCAGTGCCTCATCGGTCAGCTTCGCCGCCTCCCGGCGCTCGACGCCCTGGTAACGCAGCGGGAACGCGACGTTGCGGCGGACCGACATCCAGGGCAGCAGCGAGCGGCTGTAGTCCTGGAAGACGAAGGCCATGTCCTTGGGCGGCCCGGTGACCGGCTCGCCGCGCAGGGTGATCTCGCCCGAGGTGAACGGGATCAGCCCGGAGAGGCAGCGCAGCATGGTGGTCTTGCCGCAGCCCGAGGACCCCAGGATGCAGACGAACTCCTGGTCCTCCACGGTGAAGTTGAGATCCGCCACGGCCGGAGCCGCCGTCGGGTCGGGGCCGTAGACCTTCCGCAGGTGGGAAACGTTGAGCATCAGACTTCTCCGTCGGTGGAGTGGGTGGCGGAACGGGCCCGCCGCCTGGCGGGCCTCACGGTCTTGGCCTCGGTCGGCGAGGAGAGGCCCTTGAGGCCGAAGTGCCAGGCCAGCGCCCGGCGTTCGACGCGTTGGAAGAGCCAGTTGAGGACATAGCCCAGCAGGCCGAGCAGGATGATCCCGGTCCACATCTCCGGGATGGCGAAGGAACGTTGCTGCTCCAGCACGAAGTAGCCGAGGCCCTCGCTGCTGGCCACCATCTCGGAGACCACCATCAGGATGATCGCGATGGCCAGCGAGGTGCGCATCCCGGCGAAGATCCGCGGAGCCGCGCCCGGCAGGATGATGCGCAGCACCCGGGCACCCAACGGGATGTGGTAGGCGCGGGCCATGTCCAGTTGCTGGGCGTCCACGCCGCGTACCCCGTCGATGGTGTTCAACAGGATCGGCCAGACGGCGCCCAGCACGATCACGAAGATCTTGGAGCTGTCGCCGGAGCCGAAGAGCAGCAGGGAGAAGGGGATCAGCGCGGGCGCCGGCAGCGCCCGCAGGAACTCCACCACCGGCTCGGCCGCCGTGCGCAGCGTCCGGAACATGCCCAGTGCCAGGCCGAGCGTGACGCCGATGACCACCGAGGCCAGATAGCCGGCCGACACCCGCAGCAGCGAGGGCACCAGATCGCTGCCCACCCGCTCGAAGAGCCACAGCTCGCGGAAGTACTGCGCTATCTCGCCCAGGGGCGGGAAGTAGAAGCTCTGGGCCTGCGCGGCCCACAGGCCGTAGCCGACCAACAGGACGGCCGGCAGGGCGAGTTCCAGCAGGAACCCGAGGACACGGCGGCTCACTGGGCGACCTCCTGGCGCTGCGACGGGTGCCACCTCAGCAGGCGCCGCTCGACGGCCTGGAAGGCGATGTTGAGCAGCCAGCCGACCAGCCCGGTGACGATGATCAGGGCGTACATGCGGGGCAGGTTGGCGTTGGACTGCGCGACCACGATCGACTGGCCCAGGCCGGGCGCGCCGACCACCAGCTCGGCGGTCACGGCCAGCACCAGCGCGATGGCGGAGGAGATGCGCAGGCCGGTGGCGATGTAGGGGGCCGCGCTCGGCAGGGTGACCCGGAAGAACCGGGCGGCCGGCGGCAGGCCGTAGGAACGGGCGGTGTCCCGCACCACCGGGTCCACGTCCCGCACCCCGTAGATCACCTGGAGCAGGATCGGCCAGAACGTGACAAAGACGATCAGGAAGACCTTCATCTCCAGGCCGACGCCGTAGACCAGCACCGCCAGCGGGATCAGCGCGACGGAGGGCACCGGGCGGCAGAACTCGATCACCACCCGGGACAGCCGGTAGGCGGTCTGGTTCGAGCCCAGCAGGATGCCGCACGGCACGGCCAGCGCGGTGGCCAGCGCCAGCCCCAGCGCCCAGCCGCTGAGCGTGCGGCCTATCTCGGTCCACAGCGGGTGGCCGGCGGCGAGCTTGAACAGCTCCGCGTAGGTCTCGGTGATCGGCGGAAACCAGTCCCGGGAGAGCATCCCGGTGCGCGAACAGAACTCCAGCACCAGGAGCACCACCAGCACCCCGGAGATCTTCAGCCCCAGGTCCCGCGCCCAGCGCTGACCGAGGAACCGCGCGAGGCGACCGGAGGTATCCGCCAGATGCACCCGAGCTGTCCCCTGCGGAGCGCTTGTGACCGTTGTGGCCCCTTCGAGGCTCATGACATGACAGAGGTAGTTTTGGACCAGCTCATGGCGGCTCCTTCGTGCTTGAACGTGGTGCCCTGCAAGCTACGACCTGATTCCGCCTACAGCAATACATTCGCTGGAACTTCCCTCTATAAGAAAAACCTGCGGTCGGGGCGGATCAGTAGAGCCCCTCGACCGCCGTGCTGGCCGTCTCCAGCGGGTGCACGTTGGCGACGCCGTCGGTGGGGTAGCGACCGCAGGTGTCGTACCGCATCGCCTCGTCCCGCTCCAGCACGTTGGGCAGGAACAGGTCGTCGTGGAGCACCGTCAGCCGGACCCGTCCAACCGAGCCGTACGGCACGACGGTCGCCGGGTCGGTCTTGTCCACCACCGCCATCGTCACCTGGGGGAAGTTCGGCAGGTACGGCATCAGCTCGCCGTCCTTCTCCACCGGCAGGCCGGCCGCGTTGCCGAAGGTGTTGCCGTAGCTCAGGCCGCAGACGCCGCCGTCCAGCGCCGTGACGATCCGCCGGTAGACCGAGGGGATCAGGTGGGTGCCGCTCAGCCGGACACCGCGCAGCGCCGCGACCCGCGCCGGGGCCCGCCTGATGAGCGCCACCATCAGCGCCGGGGTGGTGTTGACGTAGTCCACCTCGCGGCTCTCCAGCACGTCCAGGATCTGGTCGAGCAGATGCTCGGTGTAGTCGCGCGCGACGGGCATCCGCGCGGTGCGCAGCAGCCGCTTCACCCAGCGGGGATCCATGTCGATCGCGTACACGTTCCCCTGGTGCAGGTCCCCGGCCTCCCAGACTCCGTTGCCGATCAGGTGTGGTCCGGTGGGCGTCGCCTGGAGCCAGGTGCGGTACCGCTCGAAGCCCTCCGTCGCGAACGACCAGCGGCGCCACACGCCCCGTTGGACGATCATCTCGGACGTGTAGAAGACCCGGCACGGCGCGCCCGTGGTGCCGCCGGAGTCCCACACCCGCCCGGTGAGCGGGCGGGGAACGGCCAGGGGCACGAGATCCCGCGGGTCGCGGGTGCGCAGTACGTCCAGGTCGAAGGGGCCGAACGCGGACAGCTCCGCGTGGCGGGTGATGTCCCGGGGGTCGAACGGCAGCTCCTTCGCCCGCTCCAGCCAGTAGGGGCTGCCGGTCCCCGGGGTGAAGTGGCGCCTGACCACCCGCCGGGTCCACTGGTCCAGGTCCGTGGCCAGCCAGCCGTCGACGAGCCGGTCGCAGTCGGTCGCCGACAGGCCCGAGCTCAGCACGCGCCGACTCCCGTCTCGGGGTACTCGATGCCCAGCTCGAACACGCTGGAGACGACCTTCTCGATGTGCTCCGGCTGTTCGACGTGGACCACGGGGAAGGGGATGGCCAGCAGTCCGGCGGGGATCGCCGGGCCGACCACCACACCGAGTTGGACGCCCTCCTCGCGCATCCCCTCGTACACGTACGGCAGGCTGATCGGGGTGGTGGGATTGCGCCTGAACAGATCCCGCACCTCGTCGCCCGAGGCCAGCCGCCCGGGGTCCAGGCAGGACAGCACCGGCCGCTGGGGCGCGGCGAAGTCGATGGCGTCGACATAGGGGGCGACGAACGCCCGGAACGGGGCGCGCAGCGGGGTGTGCTGGGCGACGCCCCGGCCGGGCAACAGCGTCACCAGCCCCTCGGGCAGGGAGCCGGCCAGCGCGGCCAGGGGCTCGCGCAGACCGCCCAGCAGGTGGATGCGGAGCGCGCGGTCGGCGGTGTCGCCCATGTCGCCGGCGACATGGACGCCTTCGGTCTCGCCGATGAGCGCGGCGACGCTCTGCCCGGCCGGGACGGCCGCGATGGCGAGGGCGTGGGCCGGCTCCGAGGGGTCGGGGTCGGGGCAGCGGCGGGTGCTGCGGAGCAGGCCGAACAGCTCCTGGCGGGTGAGGGCGCCGGCCAGGCAGCTGCTCGTCATCGCGCCCAGACTCAGGCCGCCGAGCACGGAGGGGTGGACGCCCTGCTCGGCGAGGATGTCGTGCACGGCCAGGGCGAGTGCGGTCTCCCGGATGGAGCCGACGCTCCCCCGCTCCTCCTGGGGTTCCGGCAGGTCGTCCTCCAGGATCTGGCCGACGGTCAGGCCGGTCCACCCGGCGATCCGCTCGTACAGCCGCCGCATCACGGGGTAGGCGCCATGCAGCTCGATGCCGTGTGGCTCGGTGCCGACGCCTCCGCCGAGCAAGTAACCCAACGCCATGGAAACCTCCGAACGTCATGGGCCGGACGCCTCGGGTCCGGCCTTCCAGATACAGGGGAACAGCGCCTCGCCGACGGCGAGGGTGGATCGCGGCGGGGGCCCGTCCGGCCGGCCGGACGGGCCCCGGCGGTCAGAGGGACGCCAGCCAGTCCTTGATGGCCCGCGTGGTGGTCTCCAGGTGGTCCTCCATGACCGTGAAGTGGTCGCCGGGGACGTCCAGCACCTTGGTGGCGGGCCACTGGGCGCGCCACTCGTCGCTCATCGGGTCGTCCGTCATGCCCTCCAGGGGGACGGTGGCCCGCAGCAGCAGCGTCGGTGTCTCCACCGCCCGCGGCTCCCAGAACTCGAACATCCCGCAGTACCAGCCCATGGCGGTGAGCCGGGTGCCGTCCAGGGTGACGAACCGCTCCTCGCGCTCGAACATGCCCTTGAGCAGTTGGTCCTGCACCCGGTTGATGTGCGGGCTGGTCATCGGGTAGCCGTCGATGACCACCACCCCGGCGGGGGCGACGCCACGCCGGCTCATCCGCTCGCCGGTCAGGTGCGCGAGCACGCCTCCGGAGGAGGAGCCCAGCAGGACGAACGGGTCGTCGCCGACCAGTTCGCCGATCATGTCGCCGTACACGTCCGCCAGCGCCTCCTCGTCGGCGGCGAGCGGTTCGCCGTGCTGGAAGCCGGGGACGTCGAGCGCCGCGACGTCGTACTCGTCGCCGAGGAACGAGGCGAACCGCACGAACTGGTGGGCACCGCCGAGGGCCACGAAGGCGGACAGACAGATGATCCTCGGCCGCCGGGCGCCGGTGGTCAGCCGCAGCGGCCCCGGAACCCCCTCGCGGCCCTCCCCCGATGTGAACATGGGGCGCAGTTGGGCGGCCTGGTGCATCATCTTCACGCCGATCTTGAGCTGGCCCCGCTCGGCGGCGTAGCGGAAGAGCTGGCCGGCCGCGTCCAACGGGCTGGTGCGGCGGGCGGAGACGGCCGGTGCGGCGGGCTCGGCGGAGGGCGCGGCGAGCAGTTCGGCGCGCAGGAACCGCGCGAGTTCCCTCGGGGTGGAGCAGTCGAAGGCGACGGTGGGGCGCAGCCGGAGCCCGGTGGCCGCCGTCAGTCGGTTGCGCAGCTCGACGGCGGTGAGCGAGTCGAGGCCGAGCGCGAGGAAGCCGATGGAGTCGTCGACGGCGTCCGCCGAGGCGTGGCCGAGCACCGTCGCGAGGTGGCCGCGCACGATCTCGCCGAGGAGGGCGTCGCCGGCGTCCTCGTCCAGTCCGGCGAGCGCGCGCCGCAGTTCGTCGGCGCTGTGCCGCTCGGCTCCCGGCCCCGGGCGCCGGCCCCGGGCCCGCACGAGGTCTCTGAGGAGGGCCGGCGCTTCCTCGGGCGCGGTGTCCAGCGTGGCGGAAGCGAGCGTCGCGGGGACCAGCGCGGCAGCGTCGGTGCCGCGCGCCAGGTCCAGGACGGCGAGGCCCTGCCCGGTGTCGAACGGCACCACTCCTCCGCGCGAGATCCGCGCCACGTCGGCCTCGTCCAGGTTCCGGGTGAGGCCGCTGCCGTGCTCCCACAGGCCCCAGGCGAGGGACTGGGCGGGCAGGCCCTGGGCGCGTCGATGGTGCGCCAGGGCGTCGAGGAAGGCGTTGGCCGCCGCGTAGTTGCCCTGCCCCGGGGCGCCCAGGACGCCGGCGACCGAGGAGAAGAGGACGAACTCGCGCAGCCCGAGATGGCGCGTCAGCTCGTGCAGGTTGAGCGCCGCGTCGACCTTGGGGCGCAGCGCGGTGTCGATCTGCTCGGGAGTGAGCGAGGCGAGGACGCCGTCGGAGAGCACGGCGGCGGTGTGCACGACCGCCGTCAGCGGCGCCCCCTCGGGGAGGGAGGCCAGCAGCGCGGCCAGGGCGTCCCGGTCGGCCAGGTCGCAGGCGGCGCCGGTGATCTCGACGTCGAGGTCCGCGCCCAGCCGCTGGATCTCCTCGGCGCCCGGGCCGCGCCGGCTGGCCAGGACGATCCGTCGGGCGCCGTGCTCGGCGGCGAGGTGGCGCACCACCAGGCCGGCGAGGCCGTCGGCGCCGCCGGTGACCAGGACCGTGCCGTCCCGGTCGGGTTGCCGCCCGGCGGCCTCGCGGGTGGACCTGTGCAGCCGGGGCACGCGCAGTTCGCCGCCGCGCAGGGCGAGTTGGGGTTCGTCCAGGGAGAGCGCCGCTTCGAGCAGATGCTCGCTCTCCGCGTCGGTGTCGACGAGGACGAAGGCTCCCGGATGCTCGGACTGGGCGGATCTGACCAGGCCCCACACCGGGGAGCCGGCCAGGTCGGTCACGTCCTCGTCGACCGCCGTGGCCACCGCGCCCCGGGTGCTGACGACCAGCCGGGCGCCGTCGGGGTGCTCGGCCGCCAGCCACTCCTGTAGCCGGCCGAGCACCCGGCGGGTGGTCTCGTGGGCCGCCGCCGCGTTCGCGGGACCAGGATCGACGCGGACGACGGTGTCGGCACGCCGCACGGCCCGCGGCAGTGGGCGCGGCACCCAGGACACCTCGTAGAGCGAGTCGTGGCGGGCCAGCCCGGTGAGGCGGCGCAGCGCGAGGGAGTCCACCGTGAGCACGGCCCCGCCGTCGCGGTCGGTCGCGCGGATGGACACCTCGTTCCCGCCCAGCGGCCTGGTCTCGACCCGTAGGTCGCCGCCGGCCTCGCCGTGCACGGTGACACCGCCGAAGGAGAAGGGCAGGACGGGCCCGCCCGCTTCCGCGTCACGGGACAGGCCGACGGTCTGCAACACCGCGTCGAGCAGCGCCGGGTGGACGCCGAACCGCCTCGCCTCCGACCGCTGTCGCTCGGGCAGCGCCACCTCGGCGCAGATCCGGTCGCCCACGCGCCAGGCGGCGGTCATCCCACGGAAAGCGGGGCCGTACGCGATGCCGCCCTCGGCGAACCGGCCGTAGAGATCGTCGATGTCCACCGGTTCGGCGCCGGCCGGCGGCCACGGAGCTCCGTCCCGCTCCAGGTCCGTGACCTCGGGCGTGCCCTCGGCTTCGCGTGGCGCGAGCCATCCGGTGGCGTGCCGGGTCCAGGGCCCTTCGCCGGACGCGGCGTGGACGGCGAACCGGCGACGCCCCGCCTCCGGGCTCTCCACGGCCAGTTGGACGGTGAGCGGCTCGGCGGGGTCGAGCACCAGCGGGGTCTCCACCGTCAGCTCTTCCAGCAGTCCGCAGTCCAGGCCCCGGCCGGCGTGCAGCACCGTCTCCACCAGGGCCGCGCCCGGCAGGACCACGGTGCCCCCGACGGCGTGGTCGGCGAGCCAGGGGTGGGTGCGCAGCGACAGGCGGCCGGTGAACAGCAGGGTGCCGTGCTCGGCGACGGGCTGCGGCCGTCCGATCAGCGGGTGGCCGCCGCCGGCGGCGCCGAGGTGCTCGATGGCCGGGTCCAGCCAGTACCGCGTGCGCTGGAAGGCGTATGTCGGCAGTTCGACCCGCCGGGCGGCGGGGAAGGCCGGGCCCCAGTCGACGGGGACGCCGGTGACATGGAGTTCGGCGAGGGAGAGCAGGAAACGATCCCAACCACCCGAATCACGCCGGAGCGTGCCCACCACCGTCCCCGACACCGTCTCCTCGATCGCCGAGGTCAACACCGGATGCGGACTGACCTCGACAAACACCCCATAACCCGCCTCACCCAACGCACGAACCGCCCGCTCCAACTCCACCGTCCCCCGCACATTCCGATACCAGTACCCCGCGTCCAACACCCCCCCGTCCAACACCCCACCCGTCACCGTCGAACAGAACGGAACACCCCCCGAACGCGGCACCACCCCCGCCAACACCCCCAACAACTCCGCCCGAATCCCCTCCACATGCACCGAATGAGACGCATAGTCCACCGGGACACGGCGAGCGCGGCAGCCCTCCGCCTCGCACCGGGCGAGGAGTTCGTCCAACGCCTCGGAGTCGCCGGAGACCACCACCGCTCCCGGCCCGTTGACGGCGGCCACCGCCAGCCGATCGCCCCAGTCGGCCAGCCGGCGCCGGACCTCCTCCACCGGAAGCGCCACCGACGCCATCCCCCCACGCCCCGCGAGCGCACGCAACGCCCGCGACCGCAACGCCACCACCCGCGCACCATCCGCCAACGAAAGCGCACCCGCCACCACAGCCGCCGCGATCTCCCCCTGCGAATGCCCCACCACCGCATCAGGAACCACCCCCACCGACTCCCACAACGCTGCCAACGACACCATCACCGCCCACAACACCGGCTGCACCACATCCACCCGCTCAAACCCACCCGACCGCACCACCTCCACCAACGACCACTCGACATGCGGAGCCAACGCCCCCTCACACTCCGCGAACCGCGCCGCGAACACCGGCGAGACATCGAGAAGTTCCACCGCCATCCCCACCCACTGCGAACCCTGCCCCGGGAACACGAAGACCTTCTTCCCGGTCGGTGCGGTGGTGCCACGGACGGTGTTGTCGGAGAACTCGCCGTTCGCCAGCAGGTCGAGCTCATGGGCCAGGGCGTCGTGGTCGGCGCCGACGACGACCGCGCGATGCGGCAGCGCGGCCCGGCCGGTCGCGGTCGAGAACCCGATGTCGGCCGGCGCGAGGCCGGGCCGGGCCGCCGCGTGGCGCCTGAGCCGCTCGGCCTGGCCGCGCAGGGCGTCGGCCGACCTGGCGGACAGCAGCCAGGGAACCGCCGTGCCGGGCACGGGCGCCCGCGCGGCCGGTGCGGCGTCGGCCGCGGGGGCCTGTTCCAGGACGAGGTGGGCGTTGGTGCCGCTCACGCCGAAGGACGACACGCCGGCGCGTCGAGGGTGCCCGTGTTCGGGCCAGTCGACCGCCTCGGTGAGCAGCCGGACATCGCCCTCCGACCAGTCGATATGCGTGGACGGCCGCGTGATGTGCAACGTCCTCGGCAGCACGCCGTGCCGCATCGCCAACACCATCTTGATCACACCAGCCACCCCGGCCGCCGCCTGCGTATGACCGATATTCGACTTCAACGACCCCAGCCACAACGGCCGCCCCTCGTCACGGCCCTGACCATAGGTCGCCAACAACGCCTGCGCCTCGATCGGATCCCCCAACGTGGTACCGGTGCCATGCGCCTCCACCACATCCACCTCGGACGACCGCACCCCGGCATCCGCCAACGCCCGCCGAATCACCCGCTGCTGCGAAGGACCATTCGGCGCCGACAACCCATTCGACGCACCATCCTGATTCACCGCCGAACCCCGCACCACCGCAAGCACCGGATGCCCAAGACGCCGCGCATCCGACAACCGCTCCAACACCACCACCCCCACCCCCTCACCAAACCCAGCACCATCAGCCCCCTCGGCGAACGACTTACACCGACCATCGACGGCGACGCCCCCCTGTTGGCTGAGCCCCACGAACAGCCCCGGGCCCGCCATCACGGTCGCGCCGCCGGCCAGCGCCAGCGTGCTCTCCCCCGCGCGCAGGGACTGCGCGGCGAGATGGATCGCCACCAGCGACGACGAACACGCCGTGTCCACCGTGACAGCCGGACCCTCCAGACCGAGGGCATACGCGATCCGGCCGGATCCCACGCTGGACTGGGTGCCCATGCCCAGGAACGCCTCGACGCCGTCCGGGACATGGTGCAGTGGGCCGCCGTAGTCGGTGCCCATCAGCCCGACGAAGACGCCGGTCCTGCTGCCGCGCAGGGTGCCCGGGTCGATGCCGGCGCCTTCGATGGCCTCCCAGGAGGTCTCCAACAGCAGCCGCTGCTGCGGGTCCATGGCGAGGGCCTCACGCGGCGATATCCCGAAGAAGCCCGCGTCGAACAGGCCCGCGCCGGCCAGGAAGCCGCCCTCGCGGGTATGGGACGTCAGCGTGTCGGGCGAGCTCTCGCCGAACAGTCCGCCGGTGTCCCAGCCCCGGTCCTCGGGGAACGGGGAGATGGCGTCCCGCGCCTCGTCGACCAGGGTCCACAGGTCGTCGGGCGAGGTCACCCCACCGGGGTAGCGGCACCCCATGGAGACCACGGCGACCGGCTCGTCGGTCCGCTTCGACAAGCGCTGGTTGGCCTCCCTGAGGCGTTCGTTGTCCAACAGTGCGCTGCGCAGGGCAGCGATCATCTGCTCCTGAGGGGCAGTCATCATGAGCTCCACACATGTCGATCCGGATCAGGATTCGTCACTGCCGAGGGCGCTGGCCCATCGGACGAGGTCATTCGCGTCCATGCTCTGGATGTGCTCGATCCGGTCGGCCGTCGTCTGCTGCCTCCCCTCTTCGGCCAGCCGCAGGATCACGTCGAGCACTCCGGCCGCACGCAGCCGCTCCACCGGGACGGACGCGACGGCCTCGCGGATCCCGGCGTCGTCCGTGTCCCCGACCGGCTCCTCGGAAGCCTCGGCGGGGGCCAGTCCCAACTTGTCGTAGAGGTGACCCGCCAGCCCCGAGGAGGTCGGGTAGTCGAAGACCAGCGTCGGCGTCAGGCGGGTACCGACGGCGGCGGAGAGCCGGTTGCGCAGTTCGACGGCCATCAGCGAGTCGAAGCCGAGGCTGGTGAACGTCATGTCCTGGTCCACGGCGGCGGGTCCTTCGTAGGCCACGACCGCGGCCACGGTCGACCGCACCAGATCGAGCAGGATGCCCCGCCGCTCCTCCTCCGGCAGCCCTTCCAGCCGCTGCCGGAAGGTCGCCATGTCCGCTGGCCTCTCGGCCACGGCCGGGGTCCGCCGCACGGCGGGCCGCACCAGGTGCCGCAGCAACGGCGGGATCCCATCGCCGCGGGGCGACAGGTCCAGGTGGATCGGCACCAGCGCGGCGTCGTCCATGGCGGACGCGGTGTCGAACAGTGCGAGCCCGTCGGCGGAGCCGATGGGCCGCACGCCACCGCTGGCCAGCCTGGCCACCTCGCGGTCGCCGAGCCCGCCGGTCATGGCACTGCGCTGCTCCCAGAAGCCCCAACCGAGCGACTGGGCGGGCAGGCCGGCGCCACGCCGGCGTTGGGCCAGCGCGTCGAGGAAGGCGTTGGCCGCGGCGTAGTTGGCCTGGCCGGCCGCGCCGAAGGTCGCCGACGCCGAGGAGAACAGCACGAACGCGGAGAGCCTCGGCCCACGGGTCAGCTCGTCGAGCAGCAGCGCCGCCTCGGCCTTGGGCCGCAGCACCCGATCGACCTGCTCGGGCGTCAGCGATGTGACGGGGGCGTCGTCGAGCACACCGGCCGCGTGCACGATCCCGGTCAGCGGCCGGTCGGCCGGGATGGCGGCGAGGACACCGGTCATCGCGCTCCGGTCGGCGGCGTCGCAGCGGGCGGCCACCACCCGGGCCCCCGCAGCGGTCAGCTCCTCGACCAGCTCCGGGCCGGGGCCTGAGCGTCCGACCAGCACCAGGTCGCGTACCCCGTGCCGGTCGACCAGATGCCGCGCGATCAGGCCGCCGAGGACGCCGCCCGCGCCGGTGATGAGCACCGTGCCGCTCGGGTCCCACTTCGGCTCCTCGCCGGTCGGCGCGGCCCGCACCAGCCGGGCGGCGAGCACGGCACCGCCCCTGACGACGACCTGCGGTTCGCCACAGGCCAGCGCGGCGGGCACCCACCGGGCGATGTCGTCGCCCGGCCCCAGGTCCACCAGGACGAACCGGTCGGGGTGCTCACTCTGCGCCGCCCTGACCAGGCCCCACAGCGAGGCGTGCACCGCGTCCCGCAGGTCGGGGCCGGCCGCTTCGCGGGTGACCACCACCAGGCGCCGGTCGTCCTCGTGGTCCTCGGCGAGCCAGCCCTGGACACGGGCGAGCGCCCGACGCACGACGGCACGCACGTCGTCGCCGGGGCCGGCGTCGGGTGCGGTGAAGTCCGCCACGTCGTACGGCGGTACGCCGCCGGCGCCGTCGGCGGTCACCGGATGCCAGTCGACCCGGTACAGCGACCGCGCGCGGGCCGCCTCCAGCTGACTCGCCGCCAGCGGGCGCATCACCAGCGACTCGACCACGGCGACCGGGGATCCGGCGGCGTCGGCGACGCTGATCGCGATCTCGTCCGTGCCCGTCGTCGTCAGCCGCACCCGCAGGGTCGACGCACCCGACGCGTGCAGGCTCGTCCCGCCCCAGCTGAACGGCAACCGGACGCCGCCGGCCTCGCCCTCGGACGGGCCGGCCTCGACGGACGCCAGCCACAGCGCGTGCAGTGCCGCGTCCAGCAGCGCCGGGTGCAGGCCGAACTGCCGGGCGTGATCCCGCTGCGCCTCGGGCAGGGCGACCTCGGCGTACACCTCGTCACCACGCCGCCACGCCGCCGTGAGCCCCTGGAAGGCGGGCCCGTACTGGTATCCCCGCTCGGCGAAGCGGGCGTACAGATCGGTGGTGTCCAGGGCCTCGGCCCCGACCGGAGGCCACGGCCCGGTCAGGCTTTCCGCCGTCGCGCCGCCGGTGGCGAGCGCGCCCGTCGCGTGCCGGGTCCACTGCTGGTCGGCGGGCGCGTCGTCCTCCCGCGCATAGAGGGTGAGCGAGCGCCGCCCGTCCGGGTCGGGGGCGCCGATGACGAGTTGGATGGCGAGCCCGCCTCGGTCCGGCAGGACCATCGGGGTCTCCAGGGTGAGCTCCTCGACCACGCCACAGCCGAGCTGCTCCCCCGCGTACTGCGCCAACTCCAGGAACGCCGTGCCCGGCAGCAACACCGACCCGTTGACCGCGTGATCCACCAACCACGGATGCGTCCGCGACGACAACCGCCCCGTGAACAGATACCCCTCCACATCCGCCAACGGCACCCCCGCCCCCAACAACGGATGCTCCACACCCCGCAAACCCACCGCACCCACATCACCACCCACCACCGACGCCTCCAACCAGAACCGCCGACGCTCAAACGGATACGTCGGCAAATCCCCAAAAGGCATGGCACCGCCGAAGAACGGAGTGAAGTCCACCCCCACACCCCGAACGAACAACTCCCCCGCCGACAGGAGGAATCGACGCACACCCCCCTCATTCCGCCGCAACGTGCCCGCCACCACCGCACCATCACCGACGGCCTCACCCACACCCACCGTGAGAACCGGATGCGCGCTCACCTCGACAAACACCCCGAACCCCGCACCCGCCAACCCCCGCACCGCACCCTCGAACTCCACCGTCTCCCGCAAATTCCGATACCAGTAGGCGGCGTCCAGACCGGTCCCGTCGATCCACCTCACCTCAACCGTGGAGAAGAACGGCACCCTCACCTCACGCGGCACGACCTCCCCCAACACCCGCAGGATCTCCGCCTGAATCTCCGCCACCTGCGCCGAATGCGACGCGTAGTCCACCGGAACGCGCTTCGCGCCCTCCACCAACCCCAACACCACATCCAGCCCCGCCGGATCACCCGACACCACAACGGACGAAGGACCATTCACCGCAGCGACAGACACACCGTCAGGCACCAACCCCCGCACCACATCCACCGACAACGGCACCGACACCATCCCCCCACCACCCGCCAACCGCTCACCAATCACCCGCGACCGCAACGCCACCACCCGCGCACCATCCACCAACGACAAACCACCCGCCACCACAGCAGCCGCGATCTCCCCCTGCGAATGCCCCACCACCGCATCAGGAACCACCCCCACCGACTCCCACAACGCCGCAAGAGACACCATCACCGCCCACAACACCGGCTGCACCACATCCACCCGCTCAAACCCACCCGACCGCACCACCTCCACCAACGACCAGTCGACATGCGGAGCGAGTGCCTCGGCGCACTCGTTGAACCGCGCCGCGAACACCGGCGAGGAATCGAGAAGTTCCACCGCCATCCCCACCCACTGCGAACCCTGCCCCGGAAAGACAAACACCGTCTTACCCACCACCGATGCCACACCGGACACCACATCCGACGCCGGCTCACCGTCCACCAACGCCCCGAGCCCTGAACCCAACTCATCCGCCGAACCACCCACCACCACCGCACGATGCTCAAACACCGACCTCCCGGCCAGAGCCGCGCCCACCGACGCCCGCTCCTCCCCCACCAACGACACCAACCCACCCGCCACCCCACGCACCCCACCCACCGAACGCCCCGACACCACCCACGGCACCACCCCCAACTCCCCCGCCACCACAACCGACTCCACCACCGGAACCGACTCCAACACCACATGCGCGTTCGTCCCACTCAACCCGAACGACGACACACCAGCCCGACGCGGACCATCCCCCCCAGGCCACTCCCGAGCCTCCGTCAACAACCGAACATCCCCAGCCGACCAGTCCACATGCGACGACGGCTCATCCACATGCAACGTCCTCGGCAACACGCCATGCCGCATCGCCAACACCATCTTGATCACACCGGCCACCCCGGAGGCGAGCTGTGTGTGGCCGATGTTGGACTTGACGGAGCCCAACCAGAGGGGTGCCTCGCGGTCCTGGCCGTAGGTGGCCAGCAACGCCT